>JBIJDO010000273.1:0-4517 GCA_044344105.1 Tabrizicola sp. | reverse complement strand
ATGCTGGACAGCTTCAACTCGGCCTTCAGCCCAAGATAGACGACCCGTGCCACCCCTTCGGCGTTCAGCCCGCTGAAGCCCCCGGCTTCTGCCATGGCCGCCAGCAGCAGAAGTTGCTTGTCGAACGCCTTCTGCTCGGCCGTGGACGGCGGATCGCCGGTCTTGTAGTCGATCAAAAGAAGCCGCCCGTCCGCCAGCCGGTCGATCCGGTCCGGCTTGCCGGTCAGCGTGAAGTCGAGACCCGGAAGCGGGACCGCGCCCCTCTCTTCAAGAAGCACCGGCACGCCGCCCGTGGACGCCGAGAAGTCCAGGAAGGCGTCCGCCGCCTTGGCGATGCGGCTCAGCCAGATCGTGCGGGCCAGGGGCCAGACCACCCGTTCGGCCAGGACAGCCTCGCTGACCGCCACAAGAGCTTCGCGCCCGCCGCCGCCACGGCGAAGGAAGATCTCCAGGATCTCATGCAGGACCGTCCCGCGCAGGCGTGGATCGGCCTCGGGGCGCAGGGGATCAAGCGGTTTCAGCTTGAGGACGTGGCGCGCATAGATGGCATAGGGGTCCCGGACCAGGGTCCTGATCTCGGTCACCGACAACTGCCTTGGCCTCACCCGGACGGGCGGGCGCGGCGAGGGGCGGCGGGCGGCAGGGATCACCGGTGCAGCGTCGAACGCTGCGGCCAGACGCAGCCAGTCTTCGCCCCGGCCCAGCATGGCGGCAAGCGCTTCCGGCCCTCGCCGGTCCGGCAGACCGGACATCAGGTTGACCAGCCGGTTCAGCCAGCGCGACGGAACAGTCTCAGCCTCGGCACTACGTTTTGACCGGGTCAGCACGACGCGGCGGGCCGCGACCGCCTGCTGGTAGTCATGCGCGGAAAGACCGATCCGGCGCTCGGGCAAAAGCAGTCCCGCTTCTTTCCGCATGGCCCGGTTCAGCCAGGGGTCGGGGGCAGGCTGCGTTGGCCAGATGCCGTCGTTCAGACCACCCAGAATGACCAGATCGGCCCCCTGCACCCGGCTTTCCAGGGTGCCCCAGATCATGATGCCGGGATGCACGGTTTCGGTTTCACGCACCTGATGCCCGTTCAGGACACCCTCAAGGACACCGGCATAGTCGGCGGGCGACATCTCGCCGCCTGCTGCGGCCTCGCGTTGCAGCTCGGACATCGCCTTCAGTGCTTCTTCGCCGGCAGCCTTGTCCCACAGGGTGCCGGTTCCGTCTTGGACAAAGCCGCGCGCCAGCTTTTCGGTCAGCGCGGTGTGGCGGGCGACATAGCCGGACAGCGGCATCCGCGTGACGGTTTCGTGACCGCAGGCGGTTTCACCGACAATCACGGCCCATGCCTCTGCTTGCGTCAGCCCGGAGGCAAGGGCCCAGTGCCGCAGGCTGTCCGCCGTGGGAAAGGCCGGGCCGTTGCGGCGCAGATGCAATTCGAACTCGCGCGTCAGGAACAGGTGCGGACCGCGTCCGGGGCCGGAGAAGACCAGCGGATGCTTCAACAGCGCCAGAAGAACGTCACCGGTCAGTTTCTGCCCGAAAAGCGCCGCCACTTGCCGCAAGAGCCGTCCGGGGGCTGACAGCGCCAGAGGACGGCCGGCAGAATCGTCCGGGCGGATCCCCCAGCGGTCAAGCGTCGCCGTCACCCGTCGCGTGAGATTGCGGTCGGGCGTGACCACAGCGGCCCTGGTGCCCGTCTCTGCCGCGTGGCGCAGGATCAGCGCAATGGTGATCGCCTCGGTCCGCTCGCCCGGCGCTTCGATCAGGGTCAGGTCGTCTGTCGCCGACATCAGATCGGGCAGCTTCGGGCCTTCCGCCAGCCACTGGTCCGTCATCGGGGCCGGACGCAGCGAAAGCGAGACGAGCTGGTTCCTGCCCGGCACCGCCGGGGCAGCCCTGGTCCAGCGCCCGACATCCAGGGGACCGCGACCGATCAGGTCCATCACCTTGCGGAAGCGGAACTGGGGATGATCCTCGGCGGTCAGGGCGTCGGTCATGCCGTCCCAGACCGGGGGCGGCATGTCGAAATCGAAGCCGGGCAGAACGATCCTGCCGTTCGGCAGGTCTGCAATCGCCTGCATGAGAAGCGCCGTCGTCCCGCGCGAGCCGGTCGATCCGGCAAGGATCACCGGATCGGCGGGCGGGTGGGTCGACCAGTGTTCGGCCAGTGCAAGAACCGATTGCCGCAACAGGCGTTCGGCGTCCGGGGCGGTATCCTCCAGCGCCTCCGCCACGATGCCGAGGAAGGCCTGCGTGCGGGCCCAATGGGCCGAGTGCTCGGCCACATCCAGCGCCGCGATCCGCTCGGGCGGCACACCTTCGCCCTGCATCTCTCCCATCAGGGTGGCGAGGCTGTCCGCCAGGCTGAACAGCGCGGCCTGCGGAAAATGCGTGGTGCCCGTCGCCAGAAGGCGGTCAAGAAGCACCGCCAGTTCCAGCCGACGGCGCAGCGGCAGGATCGGCGTCGGCTGAACCTGCGGGACCAGTGCAACCACCTCGGTCACCAGCAGGAGGCGTGGCAGCAACAGCGCGCCTTGCGACTGCAGGCACTCGATGACCCTGAGCCGCATGCGCTGGGTATTGACGATCAGTGTGACGCGCGCCAGCGCCTCGGGCGGCTTGTCCCCCATCCGCTGCAACAGGCCTGCGACCAGCTCGGCAGGAAAGTCCACGCCGGGCGGCAAGGCAAAAAGCGGGCCGCAGAGGTCAGTCATGCGCCACCCGCTGCAGAAGGGCCTCGGCCGCCGCAATGCCTTCGGGATGGCCGACATCGCACCATGCGCCTTGATGCACCAGGCCGTAAGCGGTGCCATCGGCGATCATCCGGTTCCACACCCGGTTCAGTGAGAAGACCGGTTCCGGAACCTCCGCCAGGCGGGCAGGGTTCAGAATCTGCGCGCCGAGGTAGACGTGATCCTCACCGCCCCGGCCTCGCGACAGACGGCCGTCCTGATCCAGAGCGAAATCCCCTTTCGAGCCGTGGCCAAGCGCCTTCTCCACCGGCAGAAGCAGGAGAAGCGCCTCCATCCGGCTGCCATCCCAGCCCCCGGCAAGCTGCAGGAGCGGGTTTTCCCCGGTCCAGACCCCGTCGCTGTTCAGAATGCCCACCGGGCCCGGTCCCAGAAGCGGCAGCGCCGCCTTGAGGCCACCGCCGGTTTCAAGGATCTGCGCGCTTTCGTGGCTGATCAGGACGCCGCGCCCGGCAAGATGGGCCGCCATCTGATCGGCGCGGTAATGCGTGTTGACCACGACGCGCCCCACGCCGGCCGCTGCGGCGGCGGCCAGCGCGTGATCGATCAGCGGGCGGCCCGCCACGGCGATCAGCGGCTTCGGGAGGTCAGCCGTCAGCGGCCCCATGCGGGTGCCGAACCCGGCGGCGAACAGCATCAGCGGGAAGGGGAAGGCGGGCATCGGCTCTCGATCGCGGAAAGGGCTTCGGGGGTCGGTTCGGGCAGGATATCACGGCAGGCGGCGGACAGGGCCTCCAGCGCGGGATGCGACAGGTTCTGCTGCAGATGGCCCCAGACCCGGGGGATCAGGCGCAGATACTGCGGCTTTCCCGCAACCAGCCCCAGCCGGGTGAAGACCCCCAGGATGCGCAGCGCCCGCTGCGCGCCAAGCACCGCGTACTGGGCGGCGAAGGCGACCGGGTCCGCCTGCGTCGCCGCGACGAACCGCCGGATCATCGCGGTCTCGGTCGCCGGTGCCACATCACGCCGGGCGTCCTGCAGGAGCGACACGAGGTCATAGCCCGGCTGGGCAAGCTGGCCAAGCTGGAAATCGAGCAGACCGACCCGCGCCAGACCGGCACGGCCGGGCAGCCAGAGCAGATTCTCGGCATGATAGTCGCGCAGGATCAGCACACGCGGGCCGTCGGCATGGTCCGACAGGGCCCGCGCCAGCGCCGCCCGGAAAACGGTCGTGTCCGGCTGGGCACCCGTGACGGCCCGTGCGTAATGGTCAGGTGCATGGCAGGCCGCCCCGGCCCAGTCCCCGGCGGTCAGATCGTCCAGTCCAGGCGGGGCGGCGGCTCGCTGAAGATGCACGAGAACGTCGACTGCAGCGCCATAAAGCGCCATCTCGCGGCCGGGGTCGGCTGCCAGAAGCCGGGCGTAGAGGTCATCTCCCAGATCCTCGAGGAGCAGGAACCCGTGTTGAAGGTCTTCCGCAAGGATGGCCGGGGCAGAGAGGCCAAGTCCGCGCAGATGCCGGGCCATGGCGGAAAACGCTCTGGGGTCGTCCGCACCGCCCGGCGGGTTGTCCATCAGGACGGCGGTCGCGGCCGCCATGCGCAGTCTCTCGTAGCGCCGGTCGGATGCATCGCCTGCCAGATGCCGTCGTTCGGCCAGGGACCAGCCAGCCTGCGCCAGAAACGCGGCCAGCGCCGCCGCCCGGTCAGCCATTTCCTGCCGCCGTGAGCAACCCGGACCGTCCGCCGGTCAGCTGCGCGGTGCGGCCTTCGCCCGACAGGTCCAGCCGCAGGCGCAGCGCATCCGGCGGCTGATGCCTGCCCAGGCGGTCCGGCC
>JBIJDO010000025.1:0-15215 GCA_044344105.1 Tabrizicola sp. | reverse complement strand
AGCGCCACGATGGGCACCCTGGACCCCAGCGCCCGGATCGCCTGCGCGGCCTGTTTTCCGTCCATTTCCGGCATCGAGATGTCCATGAAGATCAGGTCGGGCTGGAAGCTTTCGAACAGCTCGACCGCGATCCGACCGTTGTCGGCGAAGCGGAGATCAAGGTCCATGTCACGGACCATCTTCTGGAACACCAGCTGGTTCGTCCGGTTGTCCTCCGCCGCGAGGACCCGCATCTGCCGCAGGTCGGACGGCAAAGGAGGTGCGATGGCGGCCAAGCCGACCGCTGCCGGGGCGGTCAGGGCCTGCAAATGGCGGTAAAGATCCGACCGCAGGATCGGCTTTTGCAGCACAGCCGCGAAGTCATGCGCCAGGTTGCCCAAATTCATCGGGTTCGAGGACAGAAGCATCACCGGCACCTCATGCCCGGCGACGCGGATCAGGTCGAGAAGCTGCACCCCGTCCATTTCCGGCATGGCATGGCCGGTCAGGACGACGTCATAGCCTGCATCGACGGCAAGCCTTTCCAGCACTTCCGCACCCGAGCGGCAGAGCGTGACCTCGATCCCGCAGGGGGCAAGCTGGCGTTCCAGGATGGTGCGGTTGATGAACTGGTCATCGACCGCGATCACCCGTTTCACCGCGACCGGAACCTGCACCGGACCCGCATCCTCGGCCACCGGCAGGGTGACCCGGAAGCCGAAGCTTGACCCCTTGCCGAAGTCGCTGTCGACCCAGACCGCACCCCCCATATGCTCGATCAGCCGCCGGGTGATCGCGAGACCAAGGCCGGTGCCTTCGAACTTGCGGTTGCGCTCATCCTCGACCTGGTTGAACTCGCCGAAGATGTGGTCGAGGTAATCGGGTGCGATGCCGATGCCGGTGTCCTCGACCGTGACATGCAGGGTCTGGCGGCCGTCCGCGTCATCGACACCCACGACGCGGGTCAGCACATGGCCCTTGTCGGTGAACTTGACCGCATTGCCGATCAGGTTGGTCATCACCTGCCGCAACCGTCCCGGATCGCCGACAAAGCGGGTCGGCAGGAACATGTCGAAGTCGATCATGAGGTCGATGCCCTTTTCCCGCGCGCGGGGCTGGAGGAGCATCGTCACCTCGTGGATCGTGCGTTCGAGGTCGAAGGGTTCCGGTCGGAGGGTGAGCCGTTCCGCCTCGATCTTCGAGTAATCCAGGATGTCGTTGATGATGACCAGAAGCGCCTCGCCCGAGGAGCGGATGGTTTCGGCGAAGAGGCGCTGTTCTTCGGAAAGCTGGGTGTCGCAGAGAAGTTCCGCCATGCCGACGACGCCGTTCATCGGGGTGCGGATTTCGTGGGACATGTTCGCAAGGAAAGCGGACTTGGCGCGGTTCGCGGCCTCGGCGGCCTTGCGGGCGGCGTCCAGCTGCGCCTGCTGGTCGCGCATCGCGGTGATGTCGGTGCGCAGTCCGACGCGGCCGCCATCGGGCGTGACGTGGTCGGATTCGAGGATCACCCTTCCCCCGGCAAGAGTGTTTTCGGCAATCGTGTCGGCGGCGCGGAAATGCTGCATCCGGTCGGCAAGCCAGTCTTCCTCGCGCCCCTGAGCCTCGGGGACATGGCCGTGTTTCAGGCCATTGCGCAGAAGCTCCTCGAACGTGACGCCGGGCTGCATGAGCGGGGCACTGTCGGGGAACATTTCACGGTATCGCTGATTGCAGGCCAAAAGCCGTTCCTCCCGGTCAAAAAGGACAAATCCGTCGGGCAGCGCGTCGATCGCGGCCCAGATGCGCATCTGGTCGGTGATGTCGATGGCAAGGCAGACAAGGTCGCCGTCGCGGGCGCGGCGTTCCTGGACCTTGACCCAGGAGCCGTTCTTCAGCTTGACGGTGACGGGGTCGATCGGGTCGCCCTCAAGCCGGGTCAGCATCCGCGCGACAAAGGCATCCGGCGTCTCGTCGCCGAGGTCCACCACGGTTTCGGCGCTGTAGCGGATGATGTCCTCATAAGGGCAGCCGGGGGCGACGACCTTGCCTTGCAGCGGTGCCAGCCAGGCCGCATTGGCGCTGACCAGCCGCTTGGCGCTGTCGAACACGGCAAAGCCGTCGTTGATGGTTTCCAGCGCGTCCCAGAGCCGGCGTTCGGCCATCACGGCGGCGGTATGGGCGCGGTCCAGGTCGACGACGAAACGGGTGTTCTGGTCCTTCAGCTGTTCGGCTTGCGACAGCGCGGTCCTGACCGCCTGGCGCTGTTCGACGATCTGGTCCGACAGCGACCGGGCATGGATGGCCAGCTTCTCGTTCGCGGCGAAAAGTTCGCGGCTTTTCTGTTCCAGGAGGCGTTCCGCCGCAAGTCTGGCGCGCCGTTCCCTGACCAGTCGTTCCGTAAGATCCATGCGCACCGGCCGGTTTTCTGCTGCGGTCCGGATCGGGCTGGATCGCCCTGACATCCGGTATTCGCGACTACCCTCGCCGATCAGAATGAACCAAGGCTTAACGGCGAAAGGGTCCGGCCAGACTTGCCAGCACGCGCCGGGCCATGCGACATTTGCGGCAATCCGGATGGGAGGCATTTTGATGCGGTGGTTTCTGAAAGCGGCGATTGCGGCGCTGGTTCTTGGCACGGCCGGGCAGGCCATGGCGCAAGACCTCATCCCCGAGCGGCGGTTTGTCGTGACGCAGGACCAGGACCTGCCCGGCGGCGACATCGCGACCGTCTTCGACACCACGATCGAGGCTTGCGAGCAGGCGACGCTGACCAACCCGCGCGCGACGGCCTATGTCTTCAACACCCGGAACGGGTCGTGTTTCCTCAAGAACAGCCCGGACGAGGGGCAATTCTTCGCCGGGGCCTATTCGGCCTATCTGATCGAGGCGGATGCCGGGGTTCGCGATGCGGCCAAGGCGCGGCGGGGCGAGATCGCCTTCCTGGCGGACTGGGACATCCAGGCGGCCTATGATCAGGCGCTGGGCCTTGGGCGGCAGCACACCACGGGGCCCTGGACGGCGGAAGAGCATCTGGGTGCCGCCGCCGATGCCGAGGCGCAGGGCGACTGGGCCGGGGCGGCGGCCTACACGGGGGCCGCGCTGAACCTGACCGATGACGCGGCGACCTGGGGCGAGTTCGCGCGGCGGCAGCTGCAGGCGGGGATCGCCGACGGGAACCAGTCGGGGTATTTCTTCAACCAGGCGTTCCTGTCGTCGATCAACGGCTATCTCAGGGCCGAGAACCCGGCGCTTCGGCATTCCATCCTGGTGGTGATGGCCGATGTGCTGGAGCGCAACGGGCGGGGCCGCGACACCGTGCAGGCCCTGCGGCTGGCGCAAGGCTTGCAGGAACGCACGGACACGGCGGCGCTGCTGGATGACGCCATCGGCAAGTACGGCTTCCGCATCGTCGAGACGCTGGTGCAGTCCGACCTGGCGCGGCCGAGGCTCTGTGCGACGTTCAGTGAGGATCTGGTGGCCTCGGGCGTGGACTATGCAACCTTCGTGCAGCTGCCCGAGGCCGGGATGGTGGTGGAAAACGGCGGCTACCGCCAGCTTTGCGTGGCGGGGCTGGAGCATGGCAAGCGCTATGCCGTCACCTTCCGCGAGGGGCTGCCGGCGGCGGACGGGCAGGTGATGGCGAAATCGGTGGAGATCGCGCAATACGTCCGCGACCGGGCGCCGGGGGTCCGCTTCCCCGGCCGGGGCTACGTCCTGCCCAAGGCGGGCGATCCCGCGCTGCCGGTCGAGACGGTGAACACCGAAAAGCTGGACCTGACCCTGTTCCGGGTGACGGATCGCAACCTTCTCCGGTCGGTCCAGGACTATTACTTCGGGTCGCCGATCAACGTCTATTCCGAGGAGTACTTTGCCGACACGGTGGGCGAAAGCCTGTGGACCGGCACGGCCACGGTCGCGCAGGAGGTGAACAAGGACGTCACCACCCGCCTGCCCCTGGGCGAGGCGCTCACCGGGCTTCCGGCGGGGATCTATGCGCTGAAGGCGGCGGTGCCGGGGGTGGACCCCTACACGATCCCGCCGGGCTGGCAGTGGTTCGTGATCTCGGACCTGGGCGTCACCACGATGTCGGGCGTGGACGGGCTGCATGTCTTTGTCCGCTCACTCGGGACGGCGGAGGCGAAGGCGGGCGTGACGGTGGAACTTCTGAACCGCGCCAACACGGTGCTGGGCTCGGCCACGACCGATGATCAGGGCTATGCGGTGTTCGATGCCGGTCTGACGCGCGGCACCGGCGGGTCGGCCCCGGCGATGGTGGTGGTGAAGGAGGGCGAGGCCGACATCGCCTTCCTGTCGCTGACCGACCCTGAGTTCGACCTGTCCGACCGTGGGGTCGAGGGACGCGAGGCCGCCCCGCCGGTCGATGTGTTCGTCACGACCGACCGGGGTGCCTATCGCGCGGGCGAGACGGTCTATGTCACCGCCCTGGCCCGCGATGCCGGACAGGCGGCAGTGGAAGGTCTGCCGCTGACGGCGGTCCTGTCGCGCCCGGATGGCGTGGAATACTCGCGCCAGCTGGTCGAGGATCAGGGCGCGGGCGGGCATGTGTTCTCGCTTCCCATCGCAGGGTCTGCCCCGCGCGGGGTCTGGCGGCTGGAGATGTTCGCCGATCTTGAGGCCCCGGCGCTGGCAGCGAAGACCTTCCTCGTCGAGGATTTCCTGCCCGAACGCATCGACTTTGACCTGACGATGGCCGGTGCGCCGCTGGTGCTGGGGTCGGAGCCGGCAGAGCTGACCCTTGCCGCGCGCTATCTGTTCGGCGCGCCGGGCGCGGGGCTGGCCGTCGAGGGCGAGGTGCTGCTGCGGGCGGCGGAGGGGCTGGAGGCCTTTCCCGGATACGTCTTCGGTCGGCATGACCAGCCGTTCAGCGCGCAGATGACCGCGCTGGAGGCCGCCGAAACCGACGCGGAGGGCACTGCCCTGATCCCGGTGGCGCTGCCCGTGGTCGAGGACCCGCTGCGCCCGCTGGAAGCCCGCGTGACCGTCCGCGTCGCCGAAGGCTCGGGACGGCCGGTGGAGCGGTCGGTGACGCAGAAACTGTCGCCCTCCGCCCCGATGATCGGGATCAGGCCGATGTTCGACGGCGTGGCGGGCGAGGGCGGCGATGCCCGGTTCCAGATCATCGCGGTCGATGCCGATGCGGCGCTGGCCGCCGTTCCGGTGAAGTGGACGGTGTTCCGGGTGGACTACGATTACCAGTGGTATCAGAGCTACGGCAACTGGAGCTGGGAGCCGGTGACAAGCCGCGCCGTCGTCGCCGAGGGCGAGGCGACCCTTGGCACCGCGCCGGTCGAGATCGCAGCGCGCGTGGACTGGGGGACTTACGAGATCCGGGTGGACCGCGCCGACGGTGGCAAGGCGTCAAGCTCGATGGAGTTCTACGCGGGCTGGTATGCGCCCGCCGATGCCTCGGCCACGCCCGACACGCTGGAACTGTCGCTGGACAAGGACGCCTACAAGCCCGGCGACACCGCGACCTTGCGGATCGTCCCGCGTGCTGCCGGGACGGCGCTGGTGACGGTGCTGTCGAACCGGCTGGTGGCAATGCAGGCCGTGGAGGTGAAGGAAGGCGAGAACCTGATCACCCTGCCCGTGACCGACGAATGGGGCGCGGGGGTCTATGTGACGGCTTCCGTGCTGCGGCCGATGGACGTGGCCGCAGGCCGCAACCCGGCGCGGGCGCTGGGGCTGACCCATGCGTCGATTGATCCCGGTGCGCGGGCGCTCAAGGCGACGATGGAAGTGGCCGCCGAAGCCGCTCCGCGCGGTCCCCTGGACGTGGCGGTGAAGGTCGATGGGGTGACGGCGGGCGAGACGGCCTATGTCACCATCGCGGCGGTGGATGTGGGCATCCTGAACCTGACCGGGTTCGAGGCCCCGGATCCGTCTGACTACTACTTTGGCCAGCGGCGGCTGGGGGTCGGCATCCGCGACATCTACGGCCGTCTGATCGACGGGCTGAACGGCGCTGTGGGCGAGGTCCGCTCGGGCGGGGACGCGGGCGCGCAGGCGCGGTTGCAGGCGCCGCCTCCGACAGAGGAACTTGTGGCCTACTTCACCGGGCCGGTGACAGTGGGTGCCGATGGCTATGCGCGGGCGTCCTTTGACCTGCCGTCGTTCAACGGCACGGTCAAGGTGATGGCGGTCGCCTGGTCGAAGACCGGGGTCGGGCAGGCATCCGCCGATGTGCTGGTGCGCGATCCGGTGGTGGTGACGGCATCCGTGCCACGCTTCCTGTCGCCGGGCGACCGGACGCGGCTTCTGCTGGAGGTCGTCCATGCGACCGGGCCTTCGGGCCGGATGAGCCTGGATGTCAGCGCCTCGGGGCTGACGCTGGGCGAGGTGCCATCCGGCTTTGACCTTGGCGACAAGGCCAAGGCGGTGTTCGAGGTGCCGGTGACCGCGGGGTCGGTGGGCAACCAGACCATCGACATTTCCCTGACCACGCCGGACGGGAAGGTGCTGAAGAAGACGCTGACCGTGCCGGTGCAGGTGAACGACCCGGAAGTGGCAAAGATCTCGCGGCTGGAACTGGCCAGGGGGCAGAGCTTCACCTTCGACGAGAATGTCTTCGCCGGTCTGGTCGCAGGCTCGGGCAAGGCGACGCTGGCCGTCGGCCCCTTGGCGCGGCTGAACGCGCCGGGGCTGCTCGCATCGCTGGACCGCTATCCCTATGGCTGCACGGAGCAGATGACCAGCCGGGCCCTGCCGCTTCTCTACTTCGATCAGGTCGCGCAGGTGATGGACCTGAAAGGTGCCGAGAACATCCGGAAGCGGATCGACGAGGCGGTGGTGGAGATCCTTGCCAACCAGTCCGCGACCGGCAGTTTCGGGCTTTGGGGTCCGGGCGAGGGGGACTTCTGGCTGGACGCCTATGTCACCGACTTCCTGAGCCGGGCCAGGGCGCAGGGCTATCAGGTCCCCGATCTGGCCTTCCGCAGCGCGCTGGCGAACCTGCGCAACCAGGTGAACTATGCGCCTGATTTCAGCGCTGAGACCAATGGCGGTGGCGAGGCGCTGGCCTATGCGCTGATGGTGCTGGCGCGCGAAGGTGCAGCGGCGGTCGGCGACCTGCGCTACTACGCCGACGTGAAGGGCGAGGATTTCGCCACGCCGATCGCGCAGGCGCAGCTTGGGGCGGCGCTGGCGTCCTATGGTGACCAGGCCCGGGCCGATGCGATGTTCCGCAAGGCGGCGGCGAAGCTGGACGCATTGGCCGGGCCGGATCTGGAGCAGGTCTGGCGGGTGGACTACGGCACGCGCTACCGCGACGCGGCGGCGCTCTTGACGCTGGCGGTCGAGGCCGGGTCGAATGCGGTGGACCGCGAGGCGCTGACCGACCGGATCGCCGTGCAAGGCACGAACCTCTCGACGCAGGAGGCGACCTGGGCCTTGCTGGCGGCGAATGCGCTGATCGACCGGCCGGGGGCCGAGGGCATCACCATCGACGGCGCGCCGGCCGAGGGGCCTTTGGTGCGCGTGCTGGACGCGGGCGCGGTGACGCCGGTGGTGGTCAGGAACGACGGGGCGGACACGACCGTGACCGTCACGACCTACGGCGTGCCTGCGGAGCCTGAACCGGCGGGCGGCAACGGCTATGCGATCAAGCGGACCTACTACACGATGGCGGGCGAAGAAGTGTCGCTCGACGGCGTGGTCGCGGGGACGCGGCTGGTGACGGTCATCGAGGTCACGCCCTTCGCCTATGGCGAGGCGCGGCTGATGGTCAGCGACCCCCTGCCTGCGGGGTTCGAGATCGACAACCCGAACCTGATGTCGGCGGGGTCTACCTCCGAGCTTGACTGGCTCGACACGCTGCAGGAGGTCCAGCATTCGGAGTTCCGGCAGGACCGGTTCCTGACCGCCGTTGACTGGTCGTCGGACCAGCCGTTCAAGCTCGCCTATGTGGTGCGGGCGGTCAGCCCAGGCACGTTCCGCCACCCGGCACCTTCCGTCGAGGACATGTACCGCCCCGACTTCCGCGCGAGGGGCGAGACGGGCGAGGTGACGATCGTCAAGTGAACCAGGGTCGGGCATATGCGCCTCCCCTCCCCCCCGTGGGGAGGGGCCGGGGGTGGGGGGCCCTGATGTTCGGCCGTGGTGCGCCCCCACCCTCTCCCTCCCCCACAGGGGGGGAGGGAAGCGACAGGTCTGAAGCGGATCGCCCTTCGCACGGCGGACCAGGGTGATGCGCGCCCGCTGGATCATTGCCCTCACCCTCGGCCTCTGGCTTGCCGCCTTGGGCCGGGACCGCTTCGACCAATGGATCGACGCGACGGTCCTGCCACCGCTGGTCGTCGAGACTTCCATTGAAGTGCTGGACCGCGATGGCGACCTTCTGCGTGCCTATACGGTGGCCGATGGCCGCTGGCGGCTGGCGGTGGCCCCGGACCGGGTGGACCCGGTCTATCTGGCGATGCTCGTCGCCTATGAGGACAAGCGGTTCCGCACCCATTCCGGTGTCGATATGCGGTCGGTCGTCCGGGCCGTTGTGCAGGCGGCCTGGAACGGGCGGGTGGTGTCGGGCGGGTCAACCCTGACGATGCAGGTCGCGCGGCTTCTGGAAGAGGGCACGACGGGCGAGGTTGGTGGCAAGCTGCGGCAGATGCGGGTCGCGCTTGCGCTGGAGCGGCGGCTGTCGAAGGACCGGATCCTGCAGCTTTATCTGCATCTTGCCCCGTTCGGTGGCAATCTCGAAGGCGTCCGGGCGGCCTCGATCAGCTATTTCGGCAAGGAGCCCCTGCGCCTGACCCCGGCCGAGGCGGCGCTGCTGGTCGCGATCCCGCAGTCGCCGGAAAGCCGCCGCCCGGACCGGGCCGCCGACCGGGCCGAGGCGGCGCGGAACCGGGTGCTGAGGCGGGCGGTCGAGGCAGGCGTGATCGACGCCGGGGCGGCGGAGGCGGCGCTGCGCGAGGAGGTGCCGGGTCTCCGCAAGCCGTTCCCGGCGCTCGCCCCGCACCTCGCTGACCGGGCGCGGGATGCGGACCCGCTGGCGCTGACGCAGCGGCTGACGGTCGATGGCGCGTTGCAGAGGTCGCTGGAGGCGCTGGCGCTGGAGGCGGTTGCGGGCCGGGGTGCCGAGTTGCAGGTGGCGATCCTGGTGGCCGACCACGCATCGGGCGAGATCCTCGCCTCCGTCGGCTCTGCGGGCTATCAGGCGGACCGCCGACAGGGCTTCGTCGACATGACCCGGGCGCTGCGCTCTCCCGGCTCTACCCTGAAGCCGCTGGTCTACGCGCTGGCCTTCGACGAGGGCCTGGCCCATCCCGAGACGATGATCGACGACGGGCCGATGAGTTTCGGCAGCTACGCTCCGCAGAACTTCGACCGCCTCTATCGTGGCACGATCCGCCTGCGCGAGGCGCTGCAGCTGTCGCTGAACATTCCCGTGGTGCAGCTGACCGAGGCGCTGGGTCCGGCCAGGCTGATCTCGGCGATGGAGCGGTCGGGCATGAAGCCGGTGTTTCCGGGCGACCAGCCGGGGCTTGCCATCGCGCTCGGCGGGGTGGGCGTGACGCTGGAGGACATGGTCGGGCTTTACGCGACGATTGCCCGGGGCGGCGTGGCGCGGCCGCTGACCTACCGGATGTCGGGCGATGATGCTGCCGAAGGCCAGCGGGTGGTGTCGGACATCGCGGCCTGGCAGGTGAGCGACATCCTTGCCGGCCTTGCCCCGCCGCCGGGTGCGCCGGGCAACCGGCTGGCCTACAAGACCGGGACCTCCTACGGCAACCGCGATACCTGGGCGATCGGGTTTGACGGGTCCCATGTCATCGGCGTCTGGCTGGGCCGGGCGGACGGCACTCCGGTGCCGGGAGCCTTCGGCGCGGATGTGGCCGCGCCAGTGCTGTTCCAGGCCTTCAACCGGCTGAAGCCTGGCCTTGACCCGCAAGGGCCCGCCCCCGCCGCGACCCTGCTGGTGTCGAATGCCGAGCTGCCGCAACCCCTGCAGAGGTTCCGCTCCCGCTCGGCGGCATTTGAAGTGACCGAGGACGCGCCCGCCGTCGCCTTCCCGCCGGACGGGGCCGAGGTGGAACTTCTGCCCGCAGGACTTCTGGTCCGGGTGCAGGGCGGGACGGCCCCCTTCACCTGGCTGGCGGACGGCGTGCCCGTCATCACCGCGATGGACGAACGCGAGGCGATGTTGGCGCTGCCGGGCACGGGCTTCGTGACGCTGAGCGTGATCGATGCCGAAGGCCGGTCGGCACGGGCGAAGGTGCAGGTGCGTTGAAGCGAAGCTCGTCGATGACTTCGTCACTCCTCGCGAGTGCCTCCTCCGACGAGGAGACGAAGTCGAACGAGGAGGGTCAGGCGCGTTCGATGGCCAGCGCGACCCCCTGACCGCCACCGATGCACATGGTGACAAGCGCGGCCCTGCCGCCGGTCCGCTCCAGCTCATGCAGCGCCTTCACCACCAGAATCGCCCCGGTCGCGCCCACCGGGTGGCCAAGGGCAATGGCCCCGCCGTTCGGGTTCACCCGTGCCGGATCAAGGTCCAGCGCGCGGGAGACGGCGATGGCCTGCGCGGCAAAGGCTTCGTTTGATTCCACCACGTCAAAGCTGCCGGGGTTCACCCCCAGCTTGCGGCACAAAGCCTGCACCGCCGGGATCGGACCCAGCCCCATGACTTCGGGGTCCACCCCTGCCAGCGCATAGCCCATGATCCGCGCGCGGGAGCCTCTGTCCGACCGCGACAGGACCAGCGCCGCCGCCCCGTCGTTGATGCCCGAGGCATTGCCTGCCGTGACGCTGCCGTCCTTCTGGAAGACCGGCCTCAGCCCCGCCAAAGCCGCGGCGCTGGTGGCTTTCGGATGCTCGTCGATGGCAAAGGTCGCAGGACCCTTCCTGCCGCCGACCTCCACCGGAACAATCTGGTCGGTGAACCGGCCCTCGGCAATCGCGCGGGCGGCGCGGGTCTGGCTGTCCAGCGCGAAAGCGTCCTGATCCGCGCGGGTGATCCCGTACATCGCCGCCACATTCTCTGCCGTCACGCCCATGTGGCCGGTGCCGAAGGGGCAGGTCAGCGCGCCGGTCATCATGTCAAGGGCGCTGGCGTCGCCCATCATCTGCCCGAAGCGCGCGGCGGGCAGCATGAAAGGCGCGCGGCTCATGCACTCGGCCCCGCCCGCCAGCGCCATCCCGGCATCGCCGAGGAGAAGCGCCTGCATGGCCGACACGATGGCCTGTGCGCCCGAGCCGCAGAGGCGGTTGACGTTCATCGCCGGGGTGGTCTCGGGAATCCCAGCATTCATCGCCATGACCCGGCTCAGATACATGTCGCGGGGTTCGGTGTTGATCACATGTCCCATGACCACCTGGCCGATCTCGGCGCCCTCGATCCCGGCACGCGCCAGCGCGGCTTTGGCCACATGGGTGGCGATGTCGATGGGGGGCATCTGCGCCAGCGACCCGTCGAAGCCGCCGATGGCGGTGCGGGCGGCTGAGAGGATGTGGATGTCGGTCATCGGGGCCTCCGGCAGTTTCCGAAAGCATGCACGAAAGCGCCGCCCCTGCCGAGGGAACGTCACGTCACGGGCAGCATTGACAGTGCCGGGCGGGCGGGGGAAGTCAGGCGGACAAGCGGGAGAGCGATGTGAAAGACCTGATCCGGGCCCATGCCGGGCTTCTGTTCGCCGGAGTCGCGACCTTTGTCATGATGGGGGCGGGGCAGGCGCTCTTCGGGCCCTCACTGCCGGTCTATGTCCGCGACTTTTCCCTGACCGAGGGCGAGGCGGGCCTCTTCGTCGCGCTCCTGTGGGTCGGGTGCTTTCTGGGCGTCGGGCTGATGTATGTCCACGGCGCAAGCATCGGGCCGCGCCATGCGCTGGCCGCGATGGCACTGGGCGTGGGCGGCATGGCGGCCAGCCCCGGCTGGGGGCTGACGCTGGCCGGGGGCGTGGTCTTCGGTATCGGCTACGGCATGGCGACGGCGGTGTTCAACCCGCGCGTGATGCGGGCCTTCGGGGTCCGGGGTCCGTCGATGCTCAGCCTTCTGAACGCGACCTTCGGGGTCGGCGCGATTGCCGCCCCCCTGGCCTTTGTCTGGCTCGGCAGCGATCCGGCCTGGGCCTTCGGGGCGGTGGCCGTGGCGCTTGTCGCGATCTGGGCCTTTGCCGGTCCGGCAGGGCGTGAGGGCGTGGCCCCGACGGGCGCGGTCAAGGCCTTCCGCCCGCACTGGCCGATCCTTGGCTTCGGGCTGGTCGCGATCGGGATGGAGGCAAGCCTTGCGGGCCTTGGGCCGACCGCGCTGATCCGGGCCGGGGTGGCGGAAACCCGCGCCTCGGAGCTTCTGAGCGCGTTCTTCGTGGTGTTCCTTCTGGCCCGCGCCGCGCTGATCTTCATCGCGCACCGGGTGCAGCCCTTCGTCCTGTACACCGCGTCGGTCGTGTCGGCGGCGGTCTTTGCGCTGGGGGCGGTCTTCCTGTCGCCCTCGGTGTTCTTCGTGGCGATGGGGGCCTCTGCCGGGGTGTTCTTTCCCGGCTTCTACGTCACCGCTGCCGGCAAGATGGGCGAGGACATAAGGGTTCCACCGACCATCGTGGCATCGGGACTGGTGGGGGCGATCACCGCACCCCTGATCCTGGCACCCCTTGGTACTGGGCTGGGCGAGCGGGGGTTCTTCGTCTTGGTCGCAGGAATTCTCGTGGCCGTCAGCCTCGCGGCGCTTCTGTCCCTGCGGCGGATGAAAGTCTAAGATTTTCCAGAAAATTCTTAGACTTGCCTATCTCCCAGCCTGCCATTCGGCCACCCAATCCAGCGGATAGAGCAGCATCAGCACATTCAGCGCGAGCCCGTCGCGGATCAGCCACATCGTGGTGCCCTCGAACAGGATGATCAGCGCCACCGTCACCCAGACCGGCAGGCGCGAGGCCAGCCAGAAGCCGAGCGCCATCGCGCCGAGGTCGGACAGGGTGTTCAGGACGGAATCGCCGTAGTAGTCCAGCGAAATGGTCACCGACCGGTAGCGTTCGATCACCGCGTCCGAATTTTCGACGATCTCCCAGGCTGCCTCGACCATGGTGGCGATCACCAGCCGCCAGCCGAAGGACAGCCTGCGGGCGACAAGCCAGAGCGCACCGAAGAACAGGAACCCGTGGATCAGGTGGCTGGGCGTGTACCAGTCCGAGAGGTGCTGCGAATTCTCGGAACTGACCACCTGACCGTGCCAGAGCTTGACATAGCCGCATTTGCAGATCGGCTCGCGGCCGATCCACAACAGATAGGCAGCGGTCAGGAGGATGATCCCCAGAACGACCAGGGTGGGCGAAAGGCGTCTGATCATGCCGTGAAGGAATCACGGCCCGCGCCGTCCGTCCAGCGAAATGCGTTCACCGGTCAGCCCAGAATGCGGGGGTTTCGATACGGGCCCGTCCGCTGCGGATGGTTCGGAGGTCAGGCCGGTTCCCCGCCCAGGACCTCCCAGAAGTCGGCGCGGAGGTTGTGGTGCGGAAACGGCTCGTCTGGCACCTCGACCCCGAGGAAGGCGCAAAGCGGCTGCCAGCCTTCGGCGACATCGAAGACCAGCAGGCGATGGGCGGGCAGGGCCGCCCGCACCTCCTCGGTCCTGCGCCGGAAGGCGGCCAGTCCGACTTCGCGGTCATCAAGCCGACCGCCGAAGGTGCCCTTGCCGGCCAGTTCGTTCCAGGCCACAAGGATGTCGCTGATATGCGGCGGCAGCGGCAGGGACCGGTAACGGGCCATCAGCTTGCCGATGGTCTTGTCGAAGCTTGCCCACCAGGCCGCTTCGGGTCGCACCGTATGCACCACCTTGGCTTCGGGATATGCCGCGGCCAGTTCGCGCCAGACATGCGCGCCGGGCCAGTCGACCTGCGATCTGTAGCCCGCAAACACCGTGTCCCAATCGACGGCCTGCCCGGCCGCCAGCCGCTGCCAGTGGACCACCTGTTCGGGGTGTTCGACGATCTCGTGCATGTGGTGACATCTGCCGAAACCCAGCCGTTCGAGCGCGGCCTTCAGGGATTTCGTGCCGGTCCTGCCGAAGCCAGAGCTAATCACGTCCAGTGCCATAAGCGCCCCTCCCAAGGATCGCCGCACTATCGGCCGGTTCCGGCTCGCTGTCCACGGCCATCGGCGACGGCCTCAGTTCCCGAGGATCCTTGGCAGCCGCAGGCCGTGGTCACGGGCGCACCGGATGGCGCTGTCATAGCCCGCATCGGCATGCCGCCAGACGCCCGAGGCCGGGTCGTTCCAGAGGACCCTTTCAAGCCGTTTCGCCGCCTCCGGCGTGCCGTCGGCGACGATGACCACCCCGGCATGCTGGCTGAACCCCATTCCCACCCCTCCGCCATGGTGCAGGCTGACCCAGGTCGCGCCCGAGGCGGTGTTGACAAGCGCATTCAAGAGCGGCCAGTCGCTGACCGCATCGGACCCGTCGCGCATCGCCTCGGTCTCGCGGTTGGGACTGGCGACCGAGCCGGAATCCAGATGGTCGCGCCCGATCACCACCGGGGCCTTCAACTCGCCCGATGCCACCATCTCGTTGAACATCAGCCCGGCG
The DNA here is from genome assembly GCA_044344105.1 of Tabrizicola sp. Taxonomy (GTDB): domain Bacteria; phylum Pseudomonadota; class Alphaproteobacteria; order Rhodobacterales; family Rhodobacteraceae; genus Tabrizicola. The sequence continues at coordinate 718 of JBIJDO010000025.1, read as the reverse complement.
CGGTGCCGGTCGCCAAGGCCGATCCAGCAGATGCGGGCGGGCAGACCCTGGAACGCGATCCGGTCGCGGGCCATGTCCAGCCAGCGGTGGAGATGGGCGTTTTCCGGGAACAGCCGCTTCATCGCCGCGTCGGTCCTGTAGATGTCCTCGGAGTCGCCCGACAGCGCGCACCAGCGGAACGGACCGATGCCCTTGCAGAACAAGGGCCGGATATAAGCGGGCACGAAACCGGGGAAGGCGAAGGCGTTCTCCAGCCCCTCGTCCTTGGCGACCTGCCGGATGTTGTTGCCGTAGTCGAGCGTCGGGACGCCCGCGTTCCAGAATCCGACCATCGCCGCCACGTGGTCGCGCATGGACGCCCGCGCTGCCGCTTCCACCGCCTTCGGGTCGGTCTCCTGCTTTGCGCGCCATTCGGCGACGGTCCAGCCCTTCGGCAGATAGCCATGCAGGGGGTCGTGGGCGCTGGTCTGGTCAGTCACGATGTCGGGACGCACCCCGCCCGACTGCATCCGGCGCAGGAGTTCCGGGAACACATCCGCCGCATTGCCGATCAGCGCAACCGACTTCGCCTCGCCTGCCTTCGTCCACTGGTCGATCAGCGCCAGCGCCTCGTCCAGCCCATGGGCCTTGGCGTCGCAGTACCGGGTGCGGATGCGGAAATCGGCGCGCGTCTCGTCGCATTCGACCGCAAGGCAGCACGCCCCGGCCATCACCGCGG
>JBIJDO010000272.1:0-4554 GCA_044344105.1 Tabrizicola sp. | reverse complement strand
AGTGACCGAACCGGGAACGCGGAACTGGCTGGGGGTGAACTCTCCGGCGGTCGAGGGCATGATCGCCGCGATGCTCAAGGCCCCCGACACCGAGGCGTTCACGGCGGCAACCAGGGCGCTGGACCGGGTCCTGACCTCGGGCCGCTATGTCATCCCGATCTGGTACTCCGATCTTTCCCGCTTGGCATATTCCGCCGATCTGAAGTATCCCGAGACATTGCCACTTTATGGCGATTGGACAGGATTCCTGCCCGACACCTGGTGGTATGAGGCAAGGTAAGAGGCAGACAGATGAAGAAACTGGCACTTCTACTGGTTCTGGCAGCGCTCGCGGGCTGCAACACCATCGCGGGCGTTGGCGAAGACATCTCGGGTGGCGCGCGCACGGTTCAGGACACGTTCTGATGCGCCGGGGGCCGGGGCCGGAAGGTCAGGCCAGCGACGTGACCCAGAGGATCGTCGCGTCCTCATCCGACAGGCTGATGACGTTGTGCCCCATGGCCGCGTCGTAATAGGCGCTGTCGCCCCGGCGCAGGTCGACGGGTTCGTAGAATTCGGTGTAGAGCCGGATCACGCCGGTCAGGACGTAAAGGAATTCCTCGCCGTCGTGCCGGACCCAGCCGTCGAATTCCGCGAACGCCCGCGCCCGGATCGTCGCGCGGTACGGCAGCATCTGCTTTTTCGACAGATGTGCGGCCAGAAGCTCGTGCTCATAGGTCGCGGTCGCCTGCGCCTGGCCGTCGCCCAGTTTCGTCACCGCCATGCGCCCGTTGACCTGGGCCTTTGACGGCGGGGTGAAAAGCTGCGGAACCGAAATCGCCAGCCCCTCGGCCAGCTTCTTCAGGGCGTCGTAGGTCGGGCTCATCTGGCCGTTCTCGATCTTCGACAGGGTCGAGCGCGCCAATCCTGCCCGCGAAGCGGCTGCCTCAAGCGTCCAGCCCCGTGACCGGCGCAACTCGCGCACCCGCTCGCCCAGGTTCAGGGGCTCGACCGGGACCTCGCCGCCCTTTTCACGGGCCACGCGGATCATGCTTTTGGGATCGGTCACCTGCATCGGCTTCCGATAGTGCAGCCACTCCTGCCTTGCAACTGCCGCCGGGGCTTCTTACCGCTTGATCCATGCTTTCCCTGGTCGATACCCGCCCCTTCCCGCCGGTTCCGCAGGCATTCAACCTGGCCGGGCACGTTCTTGCACGGGCGGAGGCGTTGGCCGACAAGCCCGCACTGCTGCTTGTCGGTGCGGACAGCGACCAGACCCTGACCTACGGCCAGCTCCTTCAACGGGTCCGGGGCTGCGCCAGGGCCCTTCTGGCGCGGAACCTGACCCCCGGTGACCGCATCCTGATGCGGCTTGGCAACAGCCTGGCCTTTCCGATCCTCTATCTCGGAGCGATCTGGGCCGGTCTGGTCCCGGTGCCGACCTCCGCTGCCCTGACATCGCCCGAGATCACGCGCCTGACCCGGATCGTCGCGCCACGGCTGATCCTGGCCGAGCCGGGCGTGCCGCTGCCAGACCATCCCGCCCCCGTGGACGCCCCCGACCTTGCACTCTGGGCCACACTGTCCCCCGCTCCCGTCCATCTCGGTGACCCCGACCGCGAGGCCTATGTCATCTTCACCTCCGGCAGCTCCGGGTCACCGATGGCGGTCAGCCACGCCCACCGGGCGATCCTGGCACGGAGGACCATGCACCGGCACTGGGAGGGGCTGTCCGAAGCCGACCGGATGCTGCATGCCGGCGCGCTGAACTGGACCTATACGCTGGGCACCGGCCTGCTGGACCCCTGGACCGTCGGCGCGACGGCGCTGATCCCGGTCGCGGGCACCCGGCCGGATGACCTTCCCGCCCTCCTGCAGCGCAACGCCGTCACCATCCTTGCCGCGGCCCCCGGCCTTTATCGCCAGCTCATCCGTGCCGCGATCCCGCCGCTTCCCGCGCTGCGTCACGGCCTCTCGGCCGGGGAGGCCCTGCCGCATGCCCTGCGCCAGAGGTGGCAAGAGAAGACCGGCACCGACTTGCACGAGGCGATCGGCCTGTCCGAGATCTCGACCTTCCTCTCCGGCGCGCCCGACCGCCCTGCCCCGCCTGGCAGCACCGGTTTCGTGCAGCCCGGTCGCCTTGTTGCCGTGCTGGACCCGGAGGGCAGAGCGGTCCCGCGTGGCGCGGCGGGAGAGTTGGCCGTCTCGACCGCCGATCCCGGACTGATGCGCGGCTACCTTGGCCAGCCGGCCCCGGACGGCCCCTGGTTTCGCACCGGCGACATGGCAATCATGGGCCGGGACGGGTCTGTCACCCACCTTGGCCGCAAGGATGACCTTCTGAACGCCGGCGGCTTCCGCGTCTCGCCCGCCGAGGTCGAGGCCGCCTTCCAGTGCGTCCCCGGACTGCTTGCCTCGGCCGCAGTGTCGGTGGAACCCACCCCTGGCACCACCATCATCGCGCTCTTCTATGAGGCTTCGTGCGCGATTGAAGCAGCCGCCCTGCAGCAATGCGCGGAAAAGTCCCTTGCCCGCTGGAAGCAGCCGCGTCACTACCAGCACGTTGATGCGCTGCCCCGGACCGGCACCGGCAAGATCCTCCGGCGTGGCCTTGCGGCGGCCTACAGGAAAGTCGATCCATGATCCGTCTCGACATCTTCTCGGACCCGGTCTGCCCCTGGTGCCATATCGGCAAGGCGAACCTCGATCGGGCGCTGGCAGACCACCCGGACCACCCGTTCCAGATCCGGTGGCACCCGTTCCAGCTGAACCCCGACATGCCGCGCGACGGCATGCCGAAGCGCGACTACCTGGAAGCGAAGTTCGGCGGCAAGGCCCGGGTCGATGCCATCCACGACCGCCTGCGCGAAGTGGCGCGGGCTGCGGGTGTCGAGATGGACCCCGAACGACCGCAGCGGATGCCGAACACGCTGGATGCGCACCGCCTGATCCACTGGGCCGGGATCGAAGGCCTGCAGTCCCCCGTCGTCGCTGCCCTGATGCGGGCCTACTGGGTCGAGGGGCGCGACATCGGCGACCCTGAAACGCTGGCCGACATCGCGGCCGGCGCGGGCATGAACCGGGCCGAGGTGCTGCGCCTCCTCGCCTCGGATGCCGATGCCGACGACATCCGCGCGCGGGACGAGGACGCCCGCCGCAAGGGCGTCACCTCGGTCCCGACCTTCCTGATCGCGCAAACCTATGTCGTGACCGGCGCGCAAGGCAGCGACGTCTGGGACAAGGTCATCGCCGAGATTGCCGGGCAGACGCAAGCGTGAGCCGGAAGCCGCTCTCGCAGGGCGAGTTCATTGCGATGATGGCGATGCTTTTCGCCACCATAGCGCTGTCCATCGACGCGATGCTGCCCGCCCTGCCGCAGATTGCCGCCGATCTCACTCCGGCAAGCTCGAACCAGGCGCAGCTTGTCGTCACCAGCTTCTTCTTCGGCATGGGCTTCGGCACCCTGATCGCCGGACCCCTGTCCGACCGCTTCGGTCGCAAGCCGGTGATCCTGGTCTGCGCCGGCATCTACCTGCTCGGGGCCGCCCTCAGCGCGCTGGCCCCAAGCCTCGAGACGCTTCTCTTCGCCCGCGCCCTGCAGGGTCTTGGCGCGGCGGCCCCCCGCGTGGTCGGCATGGCGATGGTCCGCGACCTTTACAAGGGCCGCGACATGGCCCGCATCGTGTCCTTGGTGATGATGGTCTTCATGACCGTTCCGGCCCTGGCCCCGCTGCTGGGGCAGGTTGTCCTGTGGTTCGGTCCCTGGCGCGCCATCTTCGCCGCCATCGCCGCCATCGCGCTGATGGCCAATGCCTGGGTCCTTCTGCGCCAGCCCGAAACCCTGCCGCCCGCTGCCCGCCGCAGCCTTGGCCCCGCCGATCTCTGGCAGTCCGCGCGCGAGTTTCTGGGCCACCGGATCGCCGTTGTCTCCACCGCCTGCCAGACGCTGGGCACCGCCTGTCTCCTCGCGACGCTTTCCTCGCAGCAGGGCATCTTTGCCGAGACCTTCGGCCGGGAAAAGACCTTCGCGCTCTGGTTCGGTGCCATGTCGCTCTGCGCGGCCTGCGGCAGCCTGATCAATTCGCGGATCGTCATGCGCCTTGGCATGCGCCGGGTGATCCTGATGAGCTACCTGTTCCAAGTCTGCCTGACGCTGGTCGTGCTTGCCGGGCTATTGACCGGGCTGATGCCGGACGGCCTGATCTTCCCCGCGCATGTGGTCTGGACCATCGCCAGCATCGCGATGATGGGCCTGACCCAGGGCAACCTTTCGGCACTCGCGATGGAGGACCTTGGTCATGTGGCGGGACTTGCAAGCTCGCTGATGACCGCTGCCTCCACCGTCCTTGCCGTGCTTCTGGCCGTGCCGGTGGGCCTGGCCTTCGATGGCACGCAGATTCCGCTGATGCTCGGCGTCGGGATTTTCTGTGTGCTGGCGTTCGGGTTGATGCGCTTTGCCGCCAAGGTCTAGGTGTGAGTTCTCATCAGGTTGTTCACTCTTGTGAGGGGTGGCAGGCCGTTGAGTGCGGAGTGTGGTCTTGATCGGTTGAACCAGTCAAGCCACCGGGGGAGGTC
>JBIJDO010000271.1:0-4582 GCA_044344105.1 Tabrizicola sp. | reverse complement strand
CATCGCCCCGCTTTTCGGCCACCCGCAGGCTGCCACTGTCCAAAGCCGTCAGCGTCGCCTCGATGGCATCGCGCACCTCGCCCCTGGTGGCCGGAGAAATCCCCTCCCGCGCGTCCCAGGCGGCCTCGATGGCGGCTTCAAGTGCGGCGTTCGACATGTGTCATTCCCTTTTCGGTTGGTCACGGGCGTGGCGACCCTATAAGGCTGATACCCGACCCACGCAATCAAAGTGCCGCCATGAAAGACGAACCCCGCAGCCACCCGTTCCGCGACAGTGTCGAGGATATGGCCGCCGCCAAACGCATCACCGACACGCCCCAGACCCGTGCGCCCGCCTACCGGCTTGCCTTCGCCGACCGCGATTTCCTCACGCGCGAAGAGCTGCGCCCCGTGCGCCTGCAGCTTGAGCTTCTGAAGCCGCAGCTGATCATGGACGAGCGCGGGATCGAGACGACGATCGTGCTGTTCGGCGGCGCGCGGATTCCGGCTCCGGAACACCGCGACCAGGCGCGGACCGCGGCCCTGGCCGATCTGTCGCACTACTACGACGAAGCCCGCCGCTTCGCGAAGATCATGACCGGGCGCAGTCTGGAAAGCTACGGGCGCGAGAATGTCATCTGCACCGGCGGCGGCCCCGGCGTGATGGAGGCCGGCAACCGCGGCGCGGACGAGGCGGGCGGCCAGTCCATCGGCCTCAACATCGTCCTGCCGCATGAACAGGCCCCGAACGCTTATGTCACCCCGGACCTGTCGTTCAACTTCCACTACTTTGCCATCCGCAAGATGCATTTCCTGATGCGGGCCAGGGCCGTGGTCGTCTTCCCCGGCGGCTATGGCACGCTGGACGAGATGTTCGAAAGCCTGACCCTGATCCAGACCGGCCGGATGAAGCCGATCCCCTTCCTTCTCTTCGGGCGGGACTGGTGGGAAAAGGTCGTCAACTGGCAGCACCTTGCCAAAGCGGGCGTCATCAGCGCGGAGGACCTGAACCTGTTCGCGATGGTCGAGACGGCGGAAGAGGCGGTCGCGATGATCGACGGCTGGCCCGACCGCCCGCTGCGATCGACGATCCCCGACGCCCCGCGCCAGGCCGCGCCGGGCGAATGACCCCAGGCTCGGGTCCCGCAGCCGTCATGATCCAGGGGGCCGGGTCGAACGTCGGCAAGTCGCTGATCGTGGCGGGCTTCTGCCGTCACTTCACGCGCCTTGGTCTGACGGTCCGGCCCTTCAAGCCGCAGAACATGTCGAACAATGCCGCCGTGGCAATCGGGGGGGAAATCGGCCGCGCGCAGGCATTGCAGGCACGGGCCTCTGGTGTCCGGCCCCATGTCGACATGAACCCGGTGCTTCTGAAGCCCGAATCCGAGACCGGGGCACAGGTGATCCTGCAGGGCAAGCGGCTGACCACCGTCCGCGCCAAAGACTATGCCGCGCTGAAGCCCCGGTTGCTTCCCGCGGTGCTTGAAAGCTTTCATCGCCTGAAATCCGAGGCCGATCTGGTGATCGTCGAAGGCGCGGGCAGCCCGGCCGAGGTCAACCTTCGACCGGGCGACATCGCCAACATGGGCTTTGCGCGTGCGGCGGATGTGCCGGTGATCCTGACCGGCGACATCGATCGTGGCGGTGTCATCGCGCAACTGGTCGGCACGCAGGCGGTGCTTGAGGCGGATGATGCCGCGATGATCCGGGGCTTCCTGATCAACAAGTTCCGCGGCGACCCCCGGCTTTTCGACGACGGCTACCGTCTGATCGAAACCCGCACCGGCTGGCCCGGCCTTGGCGTGATCCCGTGGTTTCCACATGCCCACAAACTCCCCGCCGAAGACGCCGCCGACCTTGGCGGCACGCGCGGCTCGGGTGCGTTCCGCATCGCGGTCCCCCATCTCAACCGCATCGCGAACTTCGACGACCTCGACCCCCTGGCGCAGGAACCGGGGGTGACCCTGACCATCGTCAGGCCCGGCCAGCCCCTGCCGGTCGAGGCCGACCTGATCATCCTGCCGGGGTCAAAGGCGACCATCGCCGATCTGGCGCATTTCCGGGCCGAGGGCTGGGACATCGACCTTGCCGCCGCACTCCGCCGGGGCGCGCGGGTGCTGGGGCTTTGCGGCGGCTACCAGATGCTGGGGCGCGAGATCGCCGATCCGGAGGGGATCGAGGGCAAGCCGGGGTCGGTGGCGGGACTGGGTCTTCTGGACGTCGCAACGGTGATGTCCGCAGACAAGCGGGTGACCGAGACAGAGGCCATGCATCCGGCCTCCGGCACCCGCGTCCGGGGCTATGAAATCCACCTCGGGCGGACCGATGGCCCTGACCGGGACCGGCCGCTGTTCACGGTCGCGGGCCAGCCGGAAGGGGCAGTCCGGGAAGATGGGCGCGTGATGGGCAGCTATCTGCACGGCATGTTCGGCGAAGACGGGTTCCGCCGCGCGTTTCTGGCGGCACTTGGCGCGGTGCCGGGAACCGCCAGCCATGCTGTCACGGTCGATCAGACGCTGGACGCGCTGGCCGATCATCTTGCAGCCCATGTCGATTGTGGTGGGCTGCTGAAGATCGCGCATCGCGGGACAGGAACGGCCTGAAGGCCAACCGCGACAGCGGGGCGATCAAGGTCCTCCTGCAGGCAGGTCCTTGTCAGGGTCTTCGCGCTATTGCGGTTTGCGTCAGGGTGCATGATGGTCGCCAGACCCCATCCCTGGCAGGACCCGATGCTGACCAACCTTGACCTTGTCGAACTCACCGCGATCCGCCACCGGCTGCACCGCCACCCCGAGGTCTCGGGGCAGGAGGAATGGACGGCGGCAGAGGTGGTGGCGGACCTTGGCCCCCTGTCGCCGGACCGGGTGCTGACCGGGCTCGGCGGGCATGGCGTCGCGGCGGTCTGGGAGGGCGCGGCGCCGGGGCCGACGGTGATGATCCGGTCCGAACTGGACGCGCTGCCGATCGAGGAACTGTCCGAGGCGGACCACCGGTCGATCCTGCCCGGCAAGGCGCATCTGTGCGGCCACGAAGGCCATACGACGATCCTTCTGGGGCTGGCCCGGATGGTGGCCCGCGCGCGTCCGGCGCGGGGGCGGGTGGTCCTGATGTTCCAGCCTGCGGACGAAGACGGGTCCGGCGCGGCGGCGGTGCTGGCCGATCCGCGCTTTGCCGAGATCACGCCGGACTGGGCCTTTGCGCTGCACAACATGCCGGGGCACCCCCTGGGCCAGGCGATCATCGCGCCGGGACCGGCGAACTGCGCGTCCGAAGGGCTGCGCGTTGTCTTCAAGGGGCGCACGGCGCATGCCTCGGCTCCGGACACGGGCATTTCCCCGGCACTGGCGCTTGCCGAACTGATCCCCGCCGTTCAGGCCGCGGGGCCGGGAGGGGCGCTCGATCCGGGTTTCCGGCTGGTCAGCATCTGTCATGCGCGGATGGGTGAGCCTGCCTTCGGGATCACGCCGGGCGAGGGCGAGCTCTGGCTGACGCTGCGCACGCTGGTGGACGCCGACATGGCGGCGCTGCGCGACGATGTGACGGACCTGGCGCGAAGCCTGGCCGAACGCCACGGTCTGACGGTGCAATTTACCCACCACGACCGTTTTGTCGCCTGCACCAACCATCCCGATGCGGCGTCCGCCATCGACAGGGCGCTGGAGGCGCTGGGGCATCCGACCGGCGACACCGGCTTTCCGATGCGCGCCTCCGAGGATTTCGGGCTGTTCGGTCGCCACGCGCGGTCGGCGATGTTCCTCTTGGGTTCGGGCGAGACATCGCCTGCCCTGCACAACCCGGACTTCGATTTCCCGGACGCCCTGATCGCCCCTGGCGTCGCGATCTTCGACCGGATCCGCCGCGATCTCCTGGGCTGACCGTTCCCGGAAAATCAAAGGACCGCAGCGCCGCTGTCCGGCCCCGCGGTCCCGATGGTCGCCCGATGAACGGGAGTCAGATCAGCAGCACCTGCGTTCCGACCACGGCCATTTCAAACAGATCCTCGATGTTCTCGTTGTAAAGTCCGATGCAGCCGTTCGACGATTTGCGACCGATCTTGCGGGTGTCGTGCGTGCCGTGGATGCGGTAGTAGGTCCAGCTGAGATACAGCGCGCGCGACCCGAGCGGATTGTCCGGCGCGCCGCCTTCGACGACATCGGGCCATTCGGGATTGCGTAGCTTCATCGCCGGTGTCGGGCGCCAGCTCGGGTTGACGACCTTCTGCACCACGGACGTATAGCCCCGACGGGTCAGGTCTTCGGACAGGGGCACCGAGGTCGGGAACAGCCGGTAGATCGACTGGTCTTCGGACCAGTAGTGCAGGGCGCGCGAGGTGATGTCGACGAGGATCGCGCCCTTGCGGGTGGTCTCGAAGTAATCCTGCCACTGCAGCATCCGGAAGCTGGAGATGTTGTTGCGCACCGTGGCCGAGACCGGCTGCGTGAATTCCGTGGTGGCGTCCTGGGCCAGCGCCGGCAGGGCAGCCAGACCGGCGGCCCCGACAACGCCCCCCAGCACCGTGCGACGGCTGACCGTTCCGTTCGCCATGGCTGAACTCCTTCACACTGTATCTGGCGGTGCTATAGCGGCTTTCCGGAGAAGTCGC
>JBIJDO010000270.1:0-4584 GCA_044344105.1 Tabrizicola sp. | reverse complement strand
ATGGCTGCCAAAGACGTCAAATTCGACACCGACGCCCGCGACCGGATGCTGCGCGGCGTGAACATCCTGGCCGATGCGGTCAAGGTGACGCTGGGCCCGAAAGGCCGCAACGTCATTCTCGACAAGTCGTTCGGCTCGCCCCGGATCACCAAGGACGGCGTGACCGTCGCCAAGGAGATCGAGCTGTCCGACAAGTTCGAGAACATGGGCGCGCAGATGGTGAAGGAAGTCGCTTCCCGCACCAATGACGAGGCCGGCGACGGCACCACGACCGCGACCGTGCTGGCGCAGGCGATCATCAAGGAAGGCATGAAGGCGGTTGCCGCCGGCATGAACCCGATGGACCTCAAGCGCGGGATCGACCTCGCGACCACCAATGTCGTCGCCGCGATCAAGGCGATGGCCCGTCCGGTGAAGGACAGCGCCGAAGTGGCACAGGTCGGCACCATCTCGGCCAACGGCGAATCGGAGATCGGCCGTCAGATCGCGGAAGCGATGCAGAAGGTCGGCAACGAGGGTGTCATCACCGTCGAAGAGAACAAGGGTCTTGAGACGGAAACCACCGTCGTCGAAGGCATGCAGTTCGACCGCGGCTATCTGTCGCCCTACTTCGTCACCAACGCCGACAAGATGATTGCCGAGCTGGAAGACGCCTACATCCTTCTGCACGAGAAGAAGCTGTCGTCGCTGCAGCCGATGGTTCCGCTCTTGGAAGCGGTGATCCAGTCGCAGCGTCCGCTGATCATCGTCGCGGAAGACGTCGAAGGCGAGGCCCTGGCCACGCTGGTCGTCAACAAGCTGCGCGGCGGCCTGAAGATCGCGGCCGTGAAGGCTCCGGGCTTCGGCGATCGCCGCAAGGCCATGCTGCAGGATATCGCGATCCTGACCGGCGGACAGGTTATCAGCGATGACCTTGGCATGAAGCTGGAAAACGTCGGGCTCGACATGCTGGGCCGCGCCAAGAAGGTGATCATCAAGAAGGATGACACCACCGTCATCGACGGTGCCGGCAACAAGGCCGAGATCGAAGCTCGCGTTTCGCAGATCCGCGCGCAGATCGAAGAGACCACCAGCGACTACGACCGCGAGAAGCTGCAGGAGCGCGTTGCCAAACTGGCTGGCGGTGTTGCGGTGATCAAGGTCGGCGGCATGACCGAGATCGAGGTCAAGGAGCGCAAGGACCGCGTTGACGACGCGCTGAACGCGACCCGTGCGGCCGTGCAGGAAGGTGTGATCGTCGGTGGCGGCGTGGCGCTGGTGCAGGCGGCCAAGGGGCTGGACGGGCTGAAGGGCGCGAACAGCGACCAGGATGCGGGCATCGCCATCGTCCGCCGTGCGCTGGAAGCTCCGCTGCGTCAGATCGCCGAGAACGCCGGTGTCGACGGGGCCGTCGTCGCAGGCAAGATCCGCGAGTCGAATGACAAGAACTTCGGCTTCAACGCGCAGACCGAAGAATATGGCGACATGTTCAAGTTCGGCGTGATCGATCCGGCCAAGGTGACCCGGACCGCGCTGGAAGATGCGGCTTCGGTTGCCTCGCTTCTGATCACCACCGAAGCGATGATCGCCGACCGTCCGGAGCCCAAGGGCGCACCGGCAGGTGGCGGCATGGGCGGCGGTGGCGGCATGGGCGGGATGGACTTCTGATCCAGCCTTCTGCAGAACAGAAAGGGCGGCCCCAAGTGGCCGCCCTTTTGCATTGTAGCCGCCGGAGGCTCTTGCGCCGGTCCGACGCGGCAGGAAGCGCTGCTCACTCCCTGCGGGGAGCGGTCTCTTGGCCCGACGGGCGTGCGGAAAACAGATCGGGCATCATCCAGTTCGGCTGACGTCCGAGCAGCATCTGCAGGAAGCCTGCCGAGAAACTTGCGTCCCGCATGGTGTTTTCCTTGAACGACCACCAGTGCCGCAGATCGTCGATCGCGGGGTCGATCACGGTGTCCGAGGCAAACTCCTGCGCGGTCGCGGCGGCGTGGACGGACAGGCAGAAGATCGTGCAGCAATAGCCTTCCGGCCAGAACGCGGCGGCAGACCCGCGTTGGGCAAGGGTCGGCGGTCCTTCGGCCCGGACCGGCATGTCGACGGTCAGTTCGCGCATCATCAACGCGGCCGCAAACTCGAAGAAGGCGCGGCGCTGCGCCTTGTCGGTCGGTCTTTGCGCCTCGACCGCATCGAGCCAGCGCGTGAAGGCCGCGGCGAGCCTGGCCTCGTCCACGACAAGCCGACAGCCAAGCTCTGCCGACATCGCCTCGGCGTGGCGCAGAAAGGCGGCCTTGAACCAGCGCAGGCGACGGACGGCGATCCGCAACGGCTCGTTCGTCGAGGGCAGGGCATCGGGGTGCAGACGGACCTCAGACATGCTGGACATATTTTGCGTAGAGCGCGGCGATGCCGTCAAGGTTCCGCTCCCGGATGGTCCGGATGATCTCGGGGGCCTTCGCGACGGCAATGTCTGTCGCGGCATCCAGCGCCGCCTCGTTCTCGTCATCGGACCGGCTGGATTGCAACCAGAGCAGAACGGCAAAGACCGCCACCGTGCCGGGGTCCTGCAGCGCCGCCGGTCCTGCCCTGTCCATCTGTGCGCCACGGATCACCCGGGCATCGAGAAGCCTGAGCGTCAGGTCCGCCGCCCGGTGCCGCGCTTCGCCGGTCGGCAGGTCCTTCAGCCAGCTGCCAAAGACCGTCCGCGCGGTCATTTCGCTGACAAAGGCGGTGCCTGCCCCGAGGCGACGCAGGACCGCTTCCAGCGCAAGGTAGACCGACTGACCGAATTCCAGATCCGCCGCGTCGTGGCGGATGATGTCCTCAAGCGCGGCGGAAGAGCGCCGGGTTTGTCCGAAGACGGTCTTCGCCGCACCGGAGGCAACCGTTTCGGCCGACCGCGCCAACCCCTCGATCTCGCGGAGGACCACCCTTGCCAGGCCGGACGCCGGATCGGGCAGGGTTTCCAGCGGCAGGGTCTCGGCGACGGTCTCGCCGCCGCGCCGGAACAGGAAGCGCAGCCCGCGCAGCGCTTCGCGCAGGGGCATGGCGTCGGTCCTGGGCACAAAGCGTTGCGTCACGATCCGGTCCTTTTCACCGGGCAAGGATAGCCTACCCGCCCGCCGCCACCAAGCCATCGTTGCGGGTCCGCACCGGGGTGTTGGCTATGAAGGCCAGCGTGGTGGCAAAATCCCGAACCCCCGCCTGGCTGCCAAGGCCGGTCGCATTCTGCGCCGAGGACGCCTGGGCCAGCCGGACGGCCTCGGGCAGGGACATGCCCTTGATCAGTCCGGTGGCAAAGCCGCCGTTGAAGCAGTCCCCGCAGCCGCAGGTGCATTTCACCTCGACCGCAAAGGCAGGGGTATGGAACTCGGTGCCGACGCGCTGGCGGCAGAAGGCACCCTCGGCCCCCAGCGTCAGGATCACCGTCCCGGCCCCCCGGTCGAGCAGGAACTGCGCCAGGTCGCGGTTTTCCTGCAGCCCCGAGAGCGCGCGCGCCTCTTCTTCGGAAGGCAGGAAGTAGTCGGTATGGGGCAGAAGGCGCGCGACCTTGGAAAGATCGTCCGCGGTCGAGGCGAACACATCGAGCGTGGTGATGACACCCCGGCGCTTCGCCTCGGCCATGATCTCTTCGGTGCGGCCCTGATCCATGCGGTTCATCAGCCCGACGCCGCCGACATGCAGGATGCGGGTGTCGAGAAGGTCGTCGATCTGGTCGTCCCCGATGTAGAACCCGTCGGTCGCGCCGCGTTTGTGCAGGGCGGGACGGGCACCGTCGGGTCGGGTCGTCACCAGCGAGGACGAGGTGGTGAACCCCTCGCAGCGTGCCATCATCGTCGTGTCGATGCCGAAGCGGGCCAGCTTCATCAGCACCCAGTCGCCCATGTCGTCGATCCCGACGCCGCCCACCGCGCGGCTTTTCAACCCGTGCTTGGCGGCGACGATCACGGCACTTCCGGCGGCACCGGAGACGGCCAGCGTCAGTTCCTCGACAAAGTAGGTGCCGCCCCCCGGAGGGATCTGCGTGACCGGACGGCAGAGGGCGTCGAAGGTGATGAAGCCCATCGAGGTGTAGTCGAAGCGGGGCGTCATTCCGGCCCCCGGATGCGCTGGCCGTCTTCGCCGAAATAGTACAGGCGCGCCGGGTCAAAGGCGATGCCGATGGCCTCGTCGATGTCCGAGCGATAGTCGCGGGCGGCCTTGACCTCGATCTTCTTCGTACCGGCAAGGACGGTGAGATAGGTGACGTCGCCAGTCGGTTCGATACCGTAGACCAGGCCCTGCACGTGCTCGCCCCCGACGCGGCAGTCCTCGGGCCGGACGCCGAGCGTGACCTTGCCCTGGACGTAGGTCGGGCAGGGGACCGCAAGGCCGGGCGCGGTGAACCGGCCGTCGCGCGCGGTCCCGTCGATCAGGTTCATCGGCGGGCTGCCGATGAAGCCCGCCACGAAGGTGTTCGCCGGGTCGGAGTAGATGTCGTCCGGCGTGCCGACCTGCTGGATCGCGCCCCGGTTCATGATCACGATCCGGTCGGCCAGCGTCATCGCCTCGATCTGGTCATGGGTGACATAGACCGTTGTCACCTTCAACTGGCGCTGCATGTGC
>JBIJDO010000269.1:0-4585 GCA_044344105.1 Tabrizicola sp. | reverse complement strand
ATCGGGTTCAGGACGCCGCGGGCGAATTCGACATGCGCGCCGTCGGGCTGCCGGGTGCGGTCGCCGATCCAGATCATGTGACCGGACCCCGCGACGTTCTGGCCGGTGATGCTGTCGACGCGGGCAAGCGCCTCTTCGTATTCCAGCAGGAGCGCCTCGTGGCTGGTGTAGAAGTCGACGCGGGCAAGCTCGTTCGCGGTGTCCGAATTGACCCCGGCGGCGTTCATGAAGTCGAGCGCGTCCGAGATGCGGTTCGCCATCACGCGGTAGCGTTCGGCCTTGTCGTGTTCGGCAAAGCCCAGCGTCCAGGAATGCACCCGGTGGATGTCGGCAAAACCGCCGGTCGAGAAGGCGCGGAGAAGGTTCAGCGAGGCGGCGGCCTGGGTGTAGGCCTGCAGCATCCGTGCGGGATCGGGGGTGCGGGCTTCGACCGTGGCGTCAAAGCCGTTGATGATGTCGCCCTTGTAGCTGGGAAGTTCGAGGCCGTTGATGACCTCGGTCGGAGCCGAACGCGGCTTGGCGAACTGGCCGGCCATGCGGCCCACCTTGATGACCGGAACCTTGGCGGCATAGGTCAGCACCACCGCCATCTGCAGCATGACCCGGAACGTGTCGCGGATGTTGTCGGCGGAAAACTCGGCGAAGCTTTCGGCGCAGTCACCGCCCTGCAGCAGGAAGGCCTTGCCCTCGGCGGCGAGGGCAAGCTCACGCTTCAGCCGCCGCGCCTCGCCCGCGAAGACGAGGGGGGGATACTTGGCCAGTTGCGCCTCGACCGCGTTGAGGGCCCCCTGGTCGGGATAGTCGGGCATCTGGATCCGCGGTTTCGCGCGCCATGCCGTCTTGGTCCATCCCTTGGTCATCTTGTGTCTCCGGTCGGTCAGTGGATCGGGCTGCGGTATACGCCCCCGTTTCCGCCTTTGCAAAGGCCGATTGGGCGAAATCCGCACGCTTCGGCCCTTGCGGCGGGGTCAAATTTCAGGTTCGGTGGTCCGCAAACGACATGATCAGGTCGCAGACATGACCCTAGCCCCGCGCAAGGCCACCCAAACCGCGAAAGCCGCCGCGCCAAGACGCTTTGTCTTCGTGCTTCTGGACAAGTTCACGATGATCAGCTTCGCAGGGGCCATCGAACCCCTGCGAATTGCCAACCGCGTGTCGGGCGAGGCGCTTTACGCCTGGGTCCTTTGCGGCGAGGGGACCGAGAAATCCTGTTCGAACGGGGCCACGTTCCGGCTGGAACTGGGTCTGGAAGAGATGGACCGCGAGGACACGATCCTGGTCTGCGGCGGACTGGACGTCCAGCGCACCACGACGAAGGGCGTGGTCAGCTGGCTTCGGCGCGAGGCGCGGCGGGGCGTCACCATCGGCGGCATCTGCACCGGCGGGCATGCGCTGGCCAAGGCGGGCCTCCTCGACGGCAAGAAGGCCACGATCCACTGGGAGAACCAGGACGGCTTTGCCGAAGAGTTCGAGGACGTGAAGCTGACAAAGTCGGTCTATGTGATGGATGGCAACCGCTGGTCCACGGCGGGGGGCATCTCCTCCATCGACCTGATGCTGAAGGTCATCGCGGCCGATCATGGCGAGGATCTGGCGAACACGGTCGCGGACCAGATGATCTATTCGTCGATCCGCACCGATCAGGACACCCAGCGCCTGTCGATCCCGACCCGGATCGGCGTGCGGCATCCGAAACTGAGCCAGGTCATCCAGATGATGGAAGGCAACATCGAAGACCCGATGTCGCCCGCCGATCTGGCCGAGGACGTGGGCATGTCCACCCGCCAGCTTGAACGGCTGTTCCGCCGCTATCTGAACCGCAGCCCGAAGCGCTACTACATGGAACTCAGGCTGCAGAAGGCGCGGAACCTTCTGATGCAGACCGACATGAGCGTGATCAACGTGGCACTGGCCTGCGGCTTTGCCTCACCGTCGCACTTCTCGAGATGCTACCGGAGCCACTACAACACGACGCCCTACCGCGAGCGCGGGACCCAAGGGATGGCCGTATCCGTGCCGGTGCGGCTGTCGATCTAGGGCGGGGCCAGCCGGTAAAGCGCACCGTTCGCCACGGACAGGAACCAGATCGACCCGTCCGGCGCTTCGATCACGTCCCGCACCCGCCCGGTTTCCAGGGTGCTGATCCGTTCTTCGCCGTAGCCGGTCGGTGCCGGAGTGTCGGGATCAAGCCGACCGAGGAAATCGCTGTTGAGCGAGCCGAAGAAGATGTCGCCGGTCCAGTCCGGCACCAGTTTGCCCGAATAGACCACCAGCCCCGACGGCGCGATGGAAGGGTCCCAGTAGTGCAAGGGCTGCTCCATTCCGGCCTTTGCCTGGCCTTCTCCGATCGGATCGTCGTTGTAGTTGACGCCGTAGGAGATCACCGGCCAGCCGTAGTTCCGGCCGGGACCGGGCGCGTTCAGTTCGTCCCCGCCCTGCGCGCCATGCTCGGTCGTCAGCAAGCGCCCGGTCAGGTCGAGAGCCGCGCCCTGGATGTTGCGATGGCCCAGCGAATAGGCTGCCGCCAGCCAGCCGTCCTGCGCGATGGCCGGAGAGCCGTCCCGATCGAGCAGGAAGATCTTGCCGGGGGACAGCAGCGGATCCTGCGCGTCGGTTCCCTCCGGCCCGGTGCCCCGGTCGCCGGTGGTCAGCGCGATGGTGCCCTCCGGCATTTCGACCAGACGCGCGCCGAAATGCCGCCCGCCGGGATAGGCTTGGGCAGTGAACAGGGTCTGAAAGCCCTCAAGCCGGGTTCCATCCTCCGACAGCCGTCCCTTGCCCGCCGCGGTTGCCGCCCCGTCACCAACGGCGACGGCGTAGCTGAGCCAGACCTCGCGCCTGGTGGCGAAATCTGCCGGGATCATCACGTCGAGAAGTCCACCCTGCCCCTCCGCCAGAACCGTCGGCGTGCCTTCGACCGTGGCCAGAACACCATCCCGGACCAGACGCAGGGTGCCGCCACGCTCGGTCACAAGCATCGTACCATCCGGCAGGGCTGCCATGCCCCAGGGCTCGTCAAGCCCCTCGACGACCACGCTGATCGCCATGGGTCCGGCGGATGTCTCGACCTCACCTGCCAATGCCGCAACCGGGAAAAAGGCCAGCAGAACGGAAGTTTTCAGCATGATGGCAGCCCCTTCCAACTTCGTACCAGAAGATATGGTTTTCAGCGGAACGGGCAAATCACCACCCCTTTATTTCAAGCTTGAAATGTTGAACGGGGCCGCGTAAGGCTGAGCGTCAGAAGGCCTGCAGGACGCCCTTTCTTTTTCCGATCGGTCAAACTAGGGTCGCGTGCAGGATTTCGATCCAACATGGGAGACACAACAAATGAAGAAACTACTGCTGGCCGCTTCGGCCTGCGCGCTGATGTCGGGTGCTGCGATGGCCGAAGAGGTCAAGATCGGCATCCTGATCGGCTTCACCGGCCCGATTGAATCGCTGACCGGACACATGGCCAATGCTGCGGAAGCCGCGATGGCCGAGGTGAACGCCTCGGGCAAGGCGAAGAACACCTATGCGTCGGTCCGGGGCGACTCGACCTGCACCGACGCGGCCGCCGCCACCGCTGCAGCCGAGCGCATGGTCACGGCGGAAGGCGTCAAGGGCATCATCGGCGGCGACTGCTCGGGTGTCACCCGTGCGGTTCTGACCAACGTCGCGATGCCGAACGGCATCGTCATGGTCTCGCCCTCGGCGACCTCGCCCGCGCTGACCGCCGACCCGGACAACGGCCTGTTCTTCCGGACCGCGCCTTCCGACGCTCGCGAAGGCGAAGTCATGGGCGAAATCCTGTCCGAGAAGGGCGTGAAATCGATCGCGATCACGTACTCGAACTCGGACTACGGCAAGGGTCTGGCCGAAGCGATTGCCGCAGGCTTCACCGCCAAGGGCGGCACCGTGACGATCAACGCGGCGCATGACGACGGCAAGGCCGACTATTCCGCCGAAGTCGCGGCACTCGCGGCGGCAGGCGGCGATCTTCTGGTCGTGGCAGGCTATCTGGACCAGGGCGGCAAGGGCATCATCCAGGCCTCGCTCGACACCGGCGCTTTCACCACCTTCGGTTTGCCGGGTGGCATGGTCGGCGACAGCCTGCCCGCCGCCATCGGCCCGGCGCTGGACGGGTCCTACGGCCAGGTGGCCGGTTCGGACTCGGCGGGTGCCGCGGTGCTGGCCGAAATGGGTAAGGCCAACGATCCGGCCTATGATTCCACCTCGCCCTACACGATGGAAAGCTACGACGCTGCCGCGCTGATCATGCTGGCGATGGAAGCGTCCGGGTCGACCGACTCCAACGTCTACAAGGAGAAGATCCTGGAGATCGCGAACGGTCCGGCAGACGGGTCGGGCACCAAGATCCTTCCCGGCGAGCTGGGCAAGGCGCTGGAGCTGATCGCCGCCGGTACCGCCATCGACTATGATGGCGCGTCGGGTGTGACCCTGATCGGACCGGGTGAATCGGCGGGCCGCTACCGCCAGTTCGAGGTCATGGGTGGCAAGTACGAGACCGTGACCTACCGCTGATCCGTCGATGTCGGAACAAGAAAGCCGCGCGGCCCGGGCAAAAACCCGGGCCGTCGCA
>JBIJDO010000110.1:0-8097 GCA_044344105.1 Tabrizicola sp. | reverse complement strand
CCGGAGTGATCAGCGCGAACTTTTCCAGGTTCGCGGCATAGGGCATCGGCACGTCCTTGCCGGTGCAGGTGATCACCGGGGCGTCCAGATGGTCGAACGCCTTCTGCATGATCGTCGACGCGATATGGTCGCCGATGGACCCGACCGGGAAGCCCTCTTCGACCGTCACGCAGCGGTTGGTCTTCATCACCGAGGCCAGCACCGTGTCATAGTCGATGGGCCGCAGCGTGCGCAGGTTGATCACCTCGGCGCTGATCCCTTCGCCCGCCAGCGCCTCTGCCGCAGCCAGCGCATGCGCCACCCCGATCCCGAACGAGACAATCGTCACATCCGACCCGGCCCGCATCACGCTTGCCTTGCCGAACGGCACCACGAAGCCGGGGTCCACCGGCACTTCGAAGGACCGCCCGTACAGGATCTCGTTTTCAAGGAACACCACCGGGTTCGGGTCACGAATGGCCGACTTCAACAGCCCCTTCGCATCCGCCGCCGAATAGGGCATGCAGACCCTCAAGCCAGGGATCGCCGCATACCAGGCCGCATAGTCCTGGGAATGCTGCGCCCCAACCCGCGCCGCTGCCCCGTTCGGCCCGCGGAACACCATGGGCGAGCCCATCTGCCCACCGGACATGTACAATGTCTTTGCCGCCGAGTTCAGGATATGGTCGATCGCCTGCATGGCGAAGTTGAAGGTCATGAACTCGACAATCGGCTTGAGGCCCCCCCAGGACGCACCCGTCGCGATCCCGGCAAAACCCATTTCGGTGATCGGTGTATCGACCACCCGGCGCGGCCCGAACTCGTCCAAGAGCCCTTGGGAAATCTTGTAGGCCCCCTGGTACTCGCCGACCTCTTCCCCCATCAGGAAGACCGTCGGATCGGCCCGCATCTCCTCGGCCATCGCCTCGCGCAGCGCCTCGCGGACCGTCATCGTCTTGGTCGGGCCTTCCGGCAGGTCGGCATGCGGCCAGCCGGACGCGGCCGCG
Organism: Tabrizicola sp.; assembly: GCA_044344105.1. Lineage (GTDB taxonomy): Bacteria > Pseudomonadota > Alphaproteobacteria > Rhodobacterales > Rhodobacteraceae > Tabrizicola. Next base: position 7,111 of record JBIJDO010000110.1, on the reverse strand, counting down.
ACCGGTGCAGGTCGGGCTTCAGCCCGACTCTCTGCCGCCACGGGCCGCTCATCGCTCGCTTGCGCGTCGCTCTTCGCTACGGCGGGCGCAGCCGAAGAGGGCCGCGAAGCAACCGATGAGGCGTCCTCGCCCTCCTCGACCAGCACCGCAATCGGCGTGTTCACCTTCACCCCCGCCGTGCCCTCGGCCACCAGGATGCGGCCCACCACACCCTCATCGACCGCCTCGAACTCCATCGTCGCCTTGTCGGTCTCGATCTCGGCCAGGATCTGCCCCGACTTGACCGTATCGCCTTCCTTCACCAGCCATTTGGCCAGCGTGCCTTCCTCCATCGTCGGGGACAGCGCGGGCATGAGTACTTCGGTTGCCATGGTTTTCCCCCCTCAGGCGTAGATGTCGGTCCAAAGCTCGGACAGGTCCGGCTCCGGGCTGTCCTTGGCGAACTCGGCGCTTTCGTTGACGACCGCCTTGATGTCGCGGTCGATCGCCTTCAGCTCCTCGTCCGAGGCCAGACCCCCCTGCGTCAGCAAGTCCCGCACATGCTCGATGCAGTCCTTTTCGGTCTTGATCTTCTCGACCTCTTCCCGCGTGCGGTACTTCGCCGGGTCCGACATCGAATGCCCCCGGTAGCGATAGGTCATCATCTCCAGGATATAGGGGCCCTTGCCCGCCCGGCAGTGCGCCACCGCCTTCTCGCCTGCCGCCTTCACCGCCAGCACATCCATTCCGTCGACCTGCTCGCCGGGAATGCCGTAAGCCAAGCCCCGCCCGAACAGCGTGGTGGACTTGGTCGACCGCTTCACGGATGTCCCCATCGCATACTGGTTGTTCTCGATGACAAAGATCACCGGCAGGTCCCAAAGCTCGGCCATGTTGTAGGTCTCATAGACCTGGCCCTGGTTCGCCGCGCCGTCGCCGAAATAGGTGAAGGTGACGTTGTCGTTGCCCAGGTACTTGTCGGCAAAGGCCAACCCGGCCCCGAGTGGCACCTGAGCGCCAACAATCCCATGCCCGCCGTAGAAATGTTTCTCTTTCGAGAACATATGCATCGAGCCGCCCTTGCCCTTGGAATAGCCCCCGATGCGCCCGGTCAGTTCGGCCATCACGCCCTTCGCGTCCATCCCGCAGGCCAGCATGTGGCCGTGGTCGCGGTAGCTGGTGATCCGCTTGTCGCCGGGCTTCGACGCCGCCTCCAGCCCGACGACCACCGCTTCCTGCCCGATGTAGAGATGGCAGAACCCGCCGATCAGCCCCATCCCGTAAAGCTGCCCCGCCTTCTCCTCGAATCGCCGGATCAGCAGCATCTCGCGGTAATACTTGAGCAATTCCTCTTTCGAGACATTGGACTTGGTCTCCGGCTTCTTGGCCATTGGCATCTCCTCCCGGTGGCAGGGTAGTTCAACGTTAAACCATCCATACAACATCGGAAAATACAGGGCAAAACAAAAGTGGCCGTGGGGGCAGGGCGGCCAGATCATGCCTGAATGCAGAAAACGCATGTCTCATAAGTTACCATCTTGTCACGTGACTAAAAAGAAACATAATGCTGGGCATGGACGACATCTTCAAAGCTCTGGGCGATCCGACCCGCCGCCTGATCCTTGACCTTCTGCGCCAGCGTGACGGGCGCACGGTCGGCGAGATCGAGACCCAGATCGACATGACCCGCTTCGGCGTGATGAAGCATCTGGGCGTGCTTGAGGAGGTCGGCCTTCTGACGGCGCGGCGCGAGGGGCGGTTCAAGTACCTCCACCTCAATGTCGTGCCGCTCCAGCAGGTCCTGGACCGCTGGATCGACCCCATGCTGCGCCCCTGGGCGCGGCGTCTTGAAGACCTGAAGCAAACCCTGGAAGGAGAAACCGCGATGCAAGCTGCCGCACCCACCGCAGTCGTCTATCAGACGGAAACCTACATCCGCACCACGCCGGAACGGCTCTGGCAGGCGCTGACCGACCCCAACGACACCGCCAACTACTATTTCAGTTCCGCTGTCGCCTCGGACTGGAAGAAGGGCGCAAGGCTCGCCTACACCTGGCCCGACGGCAAGGAGATGGTCTCGGGCGAGATCCTTGAAATTGATCCGCCGCGCAAGCTTGTCACCACCTTCATCCCGCATTTCGGCGGACCGGCCCCGAAGCCCACGCGCGTCACCTATATCCTGGAACCGATGGGTGACCTCGTCCGGCTGGTCCTGACCCACGAAGGCCTGACCGAAGCCGATGCCGGCATCCGCACCGGCTGGGTGAGGATCTTCAACCAGCTCAAGACCTGGCTGGAGACGGGCAAACCCCTGAACATCCCGATAGGGACCTGACCCTGGACTCTGGCAGGCGCAGGACCGCATCTGCTCCTGCCAACGGATTCGCAGCGCAGGGTTAACGGCTTTTCGTCCATACGCACGTATGGCCGGAAACCATATCACTTCCATACGGAATCCAGACGCCGGATTGCGGTCAATTCCGTCTGATTGAACCAGCGCCCGCAGGGGTTTAACGGATCGCGATCTCGTCCGTCCGCATGTAGCCGAGGACATCCCGTGTCTGCTGGTCCAGGAGGTCGAGGTCAAGGTAGTCGTCGGACAGCCGCCGGGTGAGGTTCTGCAGCTTTGCCAGATCCGCCGCCAGCCGGTCCCGTTCCGTCATCAGCACATCGGCCTCGGCCTTGATCGCCACACGGGCGAAAATGCCGAAGTCGCCCTGCACTGCGGCGAAGGTAAAGTAGATGCCAAGGGCGCAGGCCAGGACCAGATAGGCCAGCCCCCCGAACCCCCTTTGCGCATGCGCTGCCGACATATGCCCCTCATCTGGCCCGTCTTGATCGCGGGACTGTGGGCCGAATCATGGCACAAGCGGAAGCGGTTGTGAATCCTGAAAATGCACAGGCGTCAAAGACTTGCGCTTGGGAAGCGGCCAAAGCGGGCCCAGGACCGCCGCCGGATCGCCGGTGTCAGGTGATCGAGGCCGCGTGGATGCCATCCACCGCACCCTGCAGGACCCTGTCGAACTCGGCGTCCGACTGCTGCGCCGAGAGGCCTTCGCTCAGCGCGCGGCTGAAGCTGGCGATGATCCCGTGGTTCTGCGCCAGAATCGCGTTCGCCTTGTCCCGCGCATGCCCGCCCGACAGAGCGACCACCTTCAGGACCTTCGGGTGCCTGACCAGCGGCTGATAGAAATCCGGTACCGTCGGCAGCGACAGCTTCAGCATGACCTGACCGTCAAGCCTTTCAAGTTGCTTCAGAATCTCGTCCTGCAGCATCGCCTCCGCCTCGGCCTTGTCCGCGATGGAAATGGTCACCTCGGGTTCCAGGATCGGCATCAGCCCGTGACCTGCCACCTGCCGCCCGATCTCGAACTGCTGCGCCACCACGGCGGCAATTCCCCTGGCGTTCGCGGCATTGACCACCGAGCGTTCCTTGGTTCCGAAAATCCCCGCCTTCGCGGCCCGCGCCAGAAGCGCATCCAGTCCCGGAATCGGCTTCATCAACTGGACGCCGTCCGCCTCGGCCTCCAGGCCCTTGTCGATCTTGAGGAACGGCACCACCCCGCGCTTGTCCCACAGATAGGTGGCCGTGGGGATGCCGTCGATGGTGCGGTCCATCGTCTGCTCGAACAGGATCGCCCCCACCACCTTGTCGCCGGTGAAGGCGGGCGACTTGATGATCCGCGTCCGCATCGCATGGACCAGGTCGAACATTTCGGCGTCGCCGGAGTATTCGGTCTCTGAAATTCCGTACAGTTTCAAGGCTTTGGGGGTTGATCCGCCGGACTGGTCCAGGGCTGCGATAAAGCCGCGTCCGCTGCGCACCTGTTCGGTCATTTTCGCGTTGGTCATCGTTTTCTCCCGAATGTCCCTGCTGGCATAGCCGCGAAGGCCTGCCCGCTCAACCCATCAGCGCCGTCACGCCGGGCAAATCCTTGCCTTCCATCCATTCCAGGAACGCCCCCCCGGCGGTCGAGATGAAGCTGAAATCCGCCGCCGCCCCCGCCGCGTTCAGCGCCGCGACGGTGTCACCGCCACCCGCAACGGAAATCAGCTTGCCCTCGCGCGTCAGCCGGGCGGCCGCCTGCGCCGCGGCACTGGTCGCCCTGTCGAAGGGTTCGATCTCGAAGGCCCCCAGGGGGCCATTCCAGATCAGGGTCCTGGCCCCGGCAAAGACCGTCTCCAGCGCCGCCACGGTCTTTGGCCCCGCGTCCAGAATCATCGCATCAGGCGGGCAGTCCCGCACCCCGACCGTCCGGGCGTCGGCCCCGGCCTTGAATTCGCGCGCGACGACGATGTCGACGGGCAGATGGATCTGGCAGCCCGATTTCTGCGCCCGGTGCCGGATCTCCCGCGCCGTCTCGGCCATGTCACGTTCGGCCAGCGACCGGCCAACCTCGATCCCCTCGGCCACCAGGAACGTGTTCGCCATTCCCCCGCCGATCACCAGATGGTCGACCTTGGTGACAAGGTTCGCCAAGAGCTCGATCTTGGTCGAGACCTTCGCCCCGCCGACGACGGCCACCACCGGGCGTTGAGGAGCACCCAAGGCCGCCTCCAGCGCCTGCAACTCCGCCGCCATCAGCCGACCGGCGCAGTTCGGCAAAAGCCGTGCCACCCCCTCGGTCGAGGCATGCGCCCGATGCGCCGCCGAGAACGCGTCGTTGCAGAACACATCCCCCAGCCCCGCCAGAAACTGCGCCATCGCCGGGTCGTTCGCTTCTTCCATCGGTGAAAACCGAGTGTTTTCAACCAGAACCACCGCGCGAGCGGGCAGGGCGTCGATCATCGCCCGGTCGGGACGCTCGACGAACACCACCTTCTCCCCCAACGCCGCCTCCAGCGCGGGCTGCACCCGCCGTAGGCTCATCTCCGGCACGACCTTGCCTTTGGGCCGGTCGAAATGCGCCAGCAGCACCACCTTGCCGCCCTTGGCCTGAATGTCCTTCACCGTCGGCACGATCTTGTCGATCCGCGTGGTATCCGTGACCCGGTCGCCCTCCATCGGCACGTTGATGTCCACCCGGGTCAGCACCACCTTGCCGCCAAGGTCCATGTCGTCCAGCGTTTTCCAGGGCATCGCAGTCTCCGTCGGTTGGGTCCAGCCCGCTTTTGGCCCCGCGATCACGCCCACGTCAACCGCTTTGGGCGCTTTGCTCTTTCCATGGCGGGACGCCGCCAGTAGGGTCGCGCCCGACCGAAAACCAAGGAGACCACGATGCCCGACATCAAGGACCCGGAAAACACCATCATCGTCACGCTGAAGGACGGCGAGGTGGTGATCGAGCTTCTGGCCGATGTGGCCCCGAAACACGCCGAACGGATGAAGCAGCTTGCCCGCGACAAGGCCTATGACAACGTCGCCTTCCACCGCGTGATCGACGGGTTCATGGCCCAGACCGGCGATGTCGAAAACGCCAACATGGCAAGTCCGAACTACAACCCGCGCCGGGCCGGGACGGGTGGCTCGCAGTACCCCGACCTTCCGGCGGAATTCTCCAAGCTGCCGCATGACCGGGGCACCCTGGGCGCGGCGCGCTCGCAGAACCCGAACAGTGCCAACAGCCAGTTCTTCATCAACTTCCGCGACAATCACTTCCTGAACAACCAGTACACGGTCTATGGTCGCGTCATCAGCGGCATGGAGCATGTCGACAGGATCGTGAAGGGCGAGCCCCCGGCGAACCCCGACCGCATGATCACCGTCCGGGTGGCCGCCGATGTCGCGTAAGCTGATCCTCGCCGCCTTTGTCGCCTTTGCCGCCCCCGCCGCTGCCCAGGAGGCCGTCGACGGCCCGGGCCCCAACCTCGTCATCGAGGTCGCGGGTGCGGCCAATGGCACGGTGGTCATCGACCTTCTGCCCGATGTCGCCCCGCAGCACGTCGCGCAGATCACCGCGCTGGCGACCGAAGGCGCCTATGACAACGTGGTCTTCCACCGGGTGATCGAGGGCTTCATGGCCCAGACCGGCGACGTGCAATACGGCAAGGCCGGGGGCGACCTGGCCATGGCCGGAACGGGCGGTTCGTCAAAGCCCGACCTTCCGGCCGAATTCACCGACACGATGTCGTTCCAGCGCGGCGTCGTCGGCATGGCCCGTGCCCAGGACCCGAACAGCGCGAACAGCCAGTTCTTCATCATGTTCGGCGATGGCAGCTTCCTCGATGGCCAATACACCATCGTTGGAACCGTGATCTCGGGCATGGAAGTCGTCGACGCGATCAAGCGCGGCGATGGCCAGAATGGCGAAGTGTCCGGCACCCCCGACGTGATGGCGAAAGTCACCGTCCAGCCGTAGAGCTTGAATTCCACGGATACTGCCGCTATATTCCGTCAGTATCCGTGGAGTCTGCTGATGTCCCTTGCATTCGCCCGCATCACCGAAGGCCCGGGCTTCTCGCCCCGGCGGATTGCCGAAGAGCTTCTGACCACGGTCGATGACGTGGCCCGCTCCACCGGCCTTGGCCGCGACGCCCTGTCGCGCAAGGACCGGATCGCCAACCCCAAGACCCAGACCCGCCTCCGCGAGATGATGGAGATTCTGAACCGCGTCGCGCCGCGTTTCGGGTCGGACCTCGTCGCCTATGCCTGGTACCGGTCGGAACCGCTGGCGGGCTTTGGCGGGATGACGGCGATGCATCTGGTGCGGGAAGGCCGTGCGGATGAGGTGATGGACCTGATCGATGCAACCGACGCTGGCATCTACGCCTGATGCGTCTGCAGTGCGTGGTCTACCGCGCCCTGAACCCGGTCTGGGTGAAGGATCCCCTGTCGGGTGAAGGCGCGCGCAGGTACGGCGGGCGGTTCAACCCCAAGGGCATGGCGGCACTCTACTGCACGCTTGATCCCGTCACTGCGGTGCGCGAGGTCAGCCAGATCGGCCAGCCCCTGCAGCCCACGATCCTGGTCAGCTTTCACGCCGACATCGACCCGGTCTTTGATGCAACCGACCCGAAGGCCCTGGCCGGGCAGAGCATGACGCCCGAGGCCTTGGCCGCGAACGACTGGCGGGTCGAGATGGCCGCCGGGAAGGACGCCCCCACCCAGCGCTTCGCCCGCCGCCTGTTTCAGGCCGGACATGCCGGAATGCTGGCCCCAAGCGATGCCCGCCTCGCCCCGCCCCAGGCGCGC
>JBIJDO010000144.1:0-6693 GCA_044344105.1 Tabrizicola sp. | reverse complement strand
CAGGCCGAAGACCTCGCCCCCGATCACCCGCCGCGTCAGGTCGACCCCGTTGACGATGTTGCCCCACTGGTCGCTGCCGCCCATCTGCAACAGACAGCCATAGCGGCGGTGCAACTCCAGAAAATCATAGGCCTGCAGGATCATGTAGTTGAATTCCAGGAACGACAGGCTTTGCTCCCGGTCCAGCCGCGACTTCACGCTGTCGAAGGACAGCATCCGGTTGACGCTGAAATGCCGCCCGATGTCGCGCAGGAAACCGATGTAGTTGAGCTGGTCCAGCCATTCGGCGTTGTTGACCATGACCGCATCCGAAGCACCGTCGCCAAACCGGACGTAAGGCGCGAAGGCGCGCTGGATTCCGGCGATGTTCGCGCCGATCTGCGCATCGGTCAAGAGGGGCCGCTCTTCCGCCCGAAAGCTGGGATCGCCGATCTTGGTCGTGCCCCCGCCCATCAGGACGATGGGCTTGCCGCCGGACTTCTGCAGCCAGCGGAGCATCATGATCTGGATCAGACTGCCCACATGCAAGGACGTTGCGGTCGCATCAAACCCGATGTAGCCCGGCACCACACCCTTCACCAATGCCTCGTCCAGCGCCTGATAATCCGTGCAATCGGCAACAAAGCCGCGCTCGAACATCACGCGCATGAAGTCAGATTTCGGATGGTAGTTCATGGCCGCCTCGGTCTAGGATGTCGCGGCGGTATAGCTTCGCATGGAGCCCAAGGGAAGATGCGCAAGGAAGGGGCTTTGTGGGCACTGGGCGCAATGTCCGGCACCTCGCTTGATGGCGTCGATGCCGCGATGATCAAGACCGACGGCCATGCGGTCTTTGCCTTCGGTCCCTCGGCCTACCGTCCCTATACCCCCGCCGAACAGGACCGGCTGCGCGCGGCCCTTGGCCAGTGGCCGGGCGATGCGGCCGTGGCCCCCGCCGCCGAAGTGGTGGAAACCGCCCATGCCGAAGTGCTGGCCCGCTTCACCGGGGCCGAGGTCCTGGGCTTTCACGGCCAGACGCTGGCGCATGATCCGGCGGGCCGGGGCACGCACCAATGCGGCAACGGTGCCCTTCTCGCGCAGCTTCTGGGTCTGCCGACGGTCTGGGACTTCCGGTCCTCGGACGTGACGATCGGCGGGCAGGGGGCACCCCTCGCCCCCTTCTACCATTATGCGCTGGCCCGCCATATCAACGCTGTCGAGCCTCTGGCCTTCCTGAACCTCGGCGGGGTCGGCAACCTCACCTGGATCGACCCGACCGCCCCCGGCCCGGAAAGCCCCGGCGCGCTCTTGGCCTTCGACACCGGGCCCGCCAACGCCCCCCTGAACGACCTGATGCGCAGCCGCCTTGGCCTTGCGCGCGACGAAGCCGGGGCGCTGGCCGCCAGCGGCGCGGCGGACGAGGCCTTCGTCGCCATGGTCCTCAAGGACCCCTGGTTCAACCATCCCCCGCCGAAGTCGCTGGACCGCAACGACTTTCACGGGCTGATCGACCAGGTCGAGATGCTGTCCGATGCCGATGCCGCGGCCACCCTGACGGCCATCGCCGCCGCCTCGGTCGCCGCCGCGCAGATCCATTTCCCGGCACCGGTCGCCCGCATTCTCGTCACCGGAGGCGGGCGGCAGAACCCGACCCTGATGGCCGAGCTTCGCCGCCGCATTCCCTGCCCGATCCTTCCGGTCGAGGATGTCGGTCTGGACGGCGACATGCTGGAAGCCCAGGCCTTCGCCTTCCTCGCGGTGCGCGTCCTGCGGAAGATGGCGACCTCGGGGCCCGACACGACCGGTGCCCCGGCCCTGGTCGGCGGGGGCCAGATCAGCCGGCCCGACTAAGCCTTCCGGCCAGAAGCGGCAGGGAATAGATCGCGAGTGCCGCCCAGATCAGCGCGAAGGCCAGAAGCTTCACGCCCCCGAACGGCTCGTCGAAGATGAAGACCGCCGTCAGGAAGATCATCGTCGGCGCGATGTACTGCATGATCGCGATGGTCGACAGCGTCAGCCGCTTCGCGCCGTTGGCATAGATCATCAGGGGTCCCGCGGTGACGATCCCGCAGCCGATCAGCAGCGCATTGTCCCAGGGCACCCCTTGCAGGAAATTCCCGGTCCCCGCGCCCCAGAGCCACAGGATGTACCCCAGCGCCAGCGGCAGAAGGATCAGCACCTCCAGCGCGAAGCCCTGGTTCGGTCCGATCGGCAGCCATTTCTTCAGGAAGGCATAGAACCCCCAGGTCAGGGTCAGCCCCAGCGCCACCACCGGCAGCCTTCCTGCGTCCCAGGTCAGGATCGCCACCGCCACGGCCGCCAGCGCGATCGCCGCCGCCTGCCAGCGGCCCACCCGTTCGCCCAGCAGCACCGCGCCCAGGAAGATGCTGAAGAGGGGGTTGATGTAATAGCCCAGGGCCGCATCCAGCGCATTGCCGGACCCGATGGCCCAGACATAGATCCCCCAGTTCACCGAAATCAGCGCCGCCGTCATCGCGCCCATGCCCAGAAGCCGGGGCGAGGTCAGGGCCGCCCGCAGATCCGACGTCCGGCCCAGGTACCACAGCACCGCCAGCGCCACCGGGACCGACCAGACCACCCGATGCGCGATCACCTCCACCGGGGGGATCTGCGCCAGCGCCTTCATGTAAAGTGGCAGAAACCCCCACAGAAGATAGGCTGTCAGCGCGTAGAGAAAGCCCGGAAGGCTGTCACCACTCGACGCGGCACCTGGCGGCGGGGCAGGGGTCTCGCTCATGACCCTCCCCTAGCGAAAGCCGCCCCGCGCCACCATGGCATTCTTGTGCCCCGTACAATCCACCCCCGTCAGCGCCCCGGATTTGCCCTTTTCGAAATACTCCCGCCGGAGGCATCTGCCACCCACGGGGCCAAGGCCTCACCCCGCAGGCAGCTCCCACCCCGGCGGGGCGAGTTCGAACCCCTGGAACCTGAACCCCGGCGACACGGTACAGCTGACCAGCGTCCAGTCGCCGGTGGACCTCGCCGCCTGCCACCAGCCTGCCGGGACGACGGCCTGCACCACCTCGCCACCCAGCACGTCCGGCCCCAGCGTCCGATGCTCCGCCGTGTGCAGCCCCAACGAAAGCACAAGGGTCGCGCCCGCATGCCAGAGCCAGATCTCGTCGGCATCGACCCGGTGCCAGTGGCTCCGCTCGCCCGCCCTGAGCAGGAACAGGATCGCCGTCCCACTCGCCCGGCCTTCGACCACAGGTCCGACCCAGGTCTGCCGATACCAGCCGCCCTCGGGATGGGGCTGCAGTTCCAGCCTGCGGATGATCTCTTCGGCGCTCATGCCTCCCTCCACTGACCCGGCGCGAGGCCGTCCAATGTCCAATCCCCCACCCGCCAGCGGATCAGCCGCAGGCAGGGCAGGCCGACGGCGGCGCACATCCGCCGGACCTGACGGTTGCGTCCCTCGCGGATCGTCAGTTCGATCCACCCGTCCGGCACCGACTTCCGCACCCGGATCGGCGGCATCCGGGGCCAGAGCCATTCCGGCTCGGCCACCGCACGTGCAAGGGCCGGAAGGGTTGGGCCGTCGTTCAACGTGACCCCCGCCGCCAGCCGTGCAAGCGCAGCCCCCGTCACCACCCCTTCGACCTGCGCCAGATACGTCTTCTCCAGCTTGAACCTCGGCTCCGCAATCCGCGCCTGCAAGCGCCCGTCATCGGTCAGGACCAGTAGCCCCTCGCTGTCCCGATCCAGCCGCCCCGCCGGGTAGACCCCCTTCACCGGCACGAAATCCGCCAGAACCGCCCGGTCGCCATCGCGCGAGAACTGGCAGAGGACATCGTAGGGTTTGTTGAGAAGGATCAGCATGGCTCTTGCTGCCACGGGACAGCAAGAAAGCAAACGGGCACCCAAGGGCGCCCGTCGATTTCTTCGAAGAAATCGGTCCGGAGTTTTCGAAAACTCCGGTCCCGACCGTTATCCCTTCAGCACAGACCTTCCCGCATATTCCGCCGTCTCGCCCAGCATTTCCTCGATCCGGATCAGCTGGTTGTACTTCGCCAGCCGGTCCGACCGCGACAAGGAGCCGGTCTTGATCTGGCCGCAGTTCGTGGCCACTGCCAGATCAGCAATGGTGAAGTCCTCCGTCTCGCCCGACCGGTGGCTCATCACGTTGGTGTACCGCGCGCGGTGGGCCATTTCGACGGCCTGCAAGGTCTCGGTCAGGGTGCCGATCTGGTTGACCTTCACCAGCATCGAGTTCGCCACCCCGTCCCTGATCCCCCGCGCCAGACGCTCGGGGTTGGTGACGAAAAGGTCATCGCCGACCAGCTGGATCTTGCCGCCCAGACGGTCGGTCAAGAGCTTCCAGCCCTCCCAGTCATCCTCGCCGCAGCCGTCCTCGATCGAGATGATCGGATAGTCGTTCGCCAGCCCGACCAGGAAATCCACGTTCCCCTCGATCGTCAGCGACTTCTTCTCGCCCGTCATCTCGTACTTGCCGCCCTTGAAGTATTCCGTCGCCGCGCAATCGAGCGCCAGGAACATGTCCTCACCCGGCTTGTAGCCCGCCTTCTCGATGGATTTGAGAATGAAATCAAGCGCGTCGCGGGCAGAGCTCAGGTTCGGAGCAAACCCGCCCTCGTCACCGATCCCGGTGTTGTGGCCCGCCGCCTGCAGTTCCTTCTTCAGCGTGTGGAACACTTCCGAGCCCATCCGCACCGCTTCGCGGATGTTGTCGGCGCCGACCGGCATGATCATGAATTCCTGGATGTCGATCGGGTTGTCGGCATGCTCGCCGCCGTTGATGATGTTCATCATCGGCACCGGCAGCACCCGCGCGGACGTCCCGCCGACATAGCGGAACAGGGGCTGCGCCGTGAACTCCGCTGCCGCCTTCGCCACCGCGAGGCTGACCCCGAGGATCGCATTGGCCCCAAGCCGCGACTTGTTCGGCGTCCCGTCCATCTCGATCATCGTGCGGTCGATGCCGACCTGCTCGGTCGCGTCGAACCCGACGATTTCCTCGGCGATCTCGCCGTTCACCGCCGCGACCGCCTCCAGCACACCCTTGCCCTTGTAGCGCGTCTTGTCGCCATCCCGCCGCTCGTTCGCCTCATGCGCACCCGTGGATGCGCCCGAAGGCACCGCCGCGCGGCCCATGGACCCGTCTTCCAGCGTGACGTCGACCTCGACCGTCGGGTTGCCCCGGCTGTCCAGGATTTCTCGGGCATGAATGTCGATGATCGTGCTCATGGGTGGTCCCCTTTGGCCGAAGGAATGCTCTCGACCGCCCCTTTACCCCGGCTCAGGCGATGAGGGAAGCGCGTTTCCGGGCCCGTTCGCGGGCAAAGGCATAAAGCCCCGAGGCCACGATCACCGCCCCGCCGACCAGCGTCAGCGCATCGGGTCGTTCGGCCAGAAACACGACCCCGAGGCTCATGGAGAATACCAACCTTGCATAGCGGAACGGGGCCACGACCGACACTTCGCCAGTCCGCGTCGCCGAGGTGACGGCCCAGTAGCCCGCCGTCCCGAAAACGACCGCGCCCAGCAGAAGCAGGCCTTCGCCCGCGCTGACGCTCCGCGCCCCGCCGGTCACGCCCAGCATCCCCGCCCCAAGGACCGCAACCGCCACCAGCCCCCAGGCGGAAACCTGCGCCGTCGTCACCCGTGCCGGGATCGCGCGCGCGGCAAGGTCGCGCAACGACATGCCTGCGACGGTGACCAGAACCAGAAGCGAGGCCGCCTGAAACCCTTCCGCCCCCGGCTGGATGACCAGCAAGACGCCCACAAAACCGACAAGTATCGCCGTCCAGCGCCGCCAGCCGACCTGTTCGCGAAAGATCAGCGCCGCCCCCATCGTGACCGCCAGCGGCATGGCCTGCAAGACCGCCGCGACGGTCCCCAACGGCACGACAGCAAGGGCCGCGACAAAGCTGGCCGTGCCGATCATCTCGCCGATGTTGCGTGCCAGAACAGCGGGATGCAGTGCGTCCTTCACCAGGATGCCTTGCCCTTGCGCACGTGCCATCAGCACAAAGACCGGCGCGCCCAACAGGCCCGAAGCCAGCACGATCTGCCCCAGGGGCAAGTCGACCGCGAGCCACTTCAGAAACAGGTCTTCAATGGCGAAAAGCCCCATCGCAGCCAGCATCAGGAAGATGCCGGTCAGGTTGTCGCTGCGCGGTGCGGTCGGGGATTTGACGCGGGCCATGCGCCCTTCTAGGCGGCAGGCCCGGCATTGGAAAGGTCGGTGGGCACGTTGCCCACCCTTTCAGTCAACGATAAAGCCGCTGCACCCCCGCCTTGTCGTGGATCGCGTTCACCTGATCCGGCGTCAGCTCCAGCGCACCGGCCAGCTCGTTCAGGTAGTCGGCCTCTGCCTTCTGGTCGAGGTTGATCGCCATCAGTGACGCGACGTAGACCTGCGGCTCCAGCCCCGCAGGCACCGCCCCGGCCAGCCCCTTCACGTCCACCGGGCGCTGCAGTTCGGCGTTCACCGCCTGCACTTCGCGCGCATCCGCGTCACCCATCGCCTGCATCAGCCGGGATTTCTCGTCCGCGTCGAGGGTGCCGTCGCATTTCACCGCCTGGATCACCGCCCGAAGCATCAGCGCCGCCGACAGCTCTTGCTCGCGCTGCGGTTCCGGCAAGGTCATCGGGCCGGAGGCCCCGCGTCCGTTCAGCACCTGATCGAGAAGATCGCCGACCCCGCCTGCAGAGCCGCCCGCCGGGGCCAAG
>JBIJDO010000377.1:0-3325 GCA_044344105.1 Tabrizicola sp. | reverse complement strand
GGCAAAGGCCGGGATGACGGAAAACGCATTGCGCCCCGGAACATCCGCCGCCGTGAACACCCCGGCCACGCCCGGTCGCGCCCGGAACCCGGCCAGATCGCCGATCCTGAACGCCGCATGCGGATGGGGCGAGCGGACCGCCTTCACCACCAGCGCGCCCGCGGGCCAGGCGTCCGCCCCGAAACTGTCGCCCGCGACCTTGGCCGCCCCGTCCAGCCGCACCACCGACGCCCCTACCGCCCCTTCGGCGACCGGCCGTGCCTCACCCTGCCCCGCCGCCACCACCGCCGCGATGATGCTGCGATAGCCGGTGCAGCGGCAGAGCACCCCGCCAAGCGCGGCCTCGACCTCGGCCGCCGTCGGCTGCGGCGTCACGGTCAGGAGTTCCGCCGCCGTCACCAGCATCCCCGGCGTGCAGATTCCGCACTGCGCCGCGCCATGCGCGAGGAACGCCGCCCGAAGCCGGGTCAGTTCCGGCGTCTCGCCCTCGACCGTCACCACCGCCCGCCCTGCCACCCGCGCGACCGGCGTCAGACAGGCGCAGACCGAGGCCCCGTCCAGAAGCACCGTGCAGGCCCCGCAGTCGCCCGCGTCGCAGCCGACCTTGGTGCCCACCATAAAGAGCCGCTCGCGCAGCGTCTCGGACAACCGCTCGGTCGGTGGGGCCGCTGCCGCCACGGGCTTGCCGTTCAGCGTGAAGGCGATCATTCCCCCACCTCCGCCACAGCCAGCGCTTCCGCCACCGCACGACGGACAAGCTCCACCGCCGCCTTCTCCCGGTAGGCCGCCGTCGCGCGGACATCGTCGATCGGGCGCAGGGCCGCCAGCACATCTTCCGCCCTGACTTCCGCGACGGCACGGGCGACCGGCTGGCCCAGAAGCGCCGCCTCGACCCTTGGCAAGCGCACCGCCACCGGCGCAGCCGACCCGACCGCGACGGCCACCCCCGCGATCTGCCCCCGGTCCACCTCGACCCGGGCGGCGACCATGGCAATCGAGATCACCAGATGCGTCCGCGCCCCAAGCTTGCCGAACACCGACCGGCCGCGCAAACCCCGCTCCGGCAGGATGACCGCCGACAAAAGCTCATCCGGCCGCAAGGCCGTCCGGCGCGGTCCAAGGATGAAATCGCCAAGCGCAAGCCGCCGGGTCCCGGCAGGCGACACCAGCTCAACCTCGGCCTCCGCCACCAGCAAGGGCGGCACGCCGTCGGCTGCGGGCGAAGCGTTGCAGAGATTGCCGCCGAGGGTCCCCGCATTCTGGACCTGCCGCCCGCCGACCTGCCGGGCAGCGACCTGCAACGCCCGCAGGGCCGGGGGCAGGGCCGCAGCGGCAATCTCCGTCCAGGTCGTCGCCGCACCGATGCGCAGGCCCTCCGCCCGCGTGATGTCGGCCAACTCCGCGACCCCGGTCAGATCAAGCACCCGCCCCGCCAGCGCCGCACCGGCCCCAGGGTAAAGGTCGGTCCCCCCGGCCAGCGGCTGCCACAGGCCCGCCGCCCGCAGGCGTACCGCCTCGGCCAGCGTCGCCGGGCGGGCATAGGCCGGAACAGCGGAGCTGGAATTCATTTGCATGACAACAAGACTGCTCCGAGGTCCGGACCCTGTCAACAGCCTTGCACCCACCCCGCGCAGCAAGTATCGCCAAGCGATGACCGATGCACCAGCCTATGTCCTCGACGACCAGATCGGCTATGTCCTGCGGCGGGTGACGCAACGGCATCTGGCGCTTTTCGCCGCCGCGATCCCCGAGGTGACCACGACCCAGTTCGCCGTGATCGCCCGGCTCGCGGAAACCGGACCCCAGTCGCAGAACCACCTCGGCCGCGCCACCGCGATGGATGCCGCCACCATCAAGGGCGTGGTCGACCGGCTGGTCAGGCTTGGCTATGCCGCGACCTCACCCGATCCGTCCGACCGCCGCCGCCTCACGGTCAGCCTGACGGCGGCAGGACAGGCGCTCTTCTCGGACCGGACGTCGACGGCCCTGCAAATCTCTGCCGACACCGTCGCGCCCTTGACGGCAGACGAGGCAGATCTTCTCAAGGCATTGCTGCTGCGCCTGACCTGAAGCGGTGCCGCGCCAGGAAGGCCGCGATCTCGGCCTCGGACGGGGCCTGCCCGGAAAATGTCAGGACATAGGCCGGGATCCGCCCCAGCCGGACCTCGAAGCTTTCGCTGGAGCGCAGGGCGATATAGCCGACCTGCGTAAGATACAGCGTCCGGGCGCGGGTGTCCGCTTCGGTCTCGCCATAGCCAAAGCGCCGGAACAGCGCCGTGATTGCGGCGATCCGGACGGTATCCGCCTCGGTCATTGCGGTCGCGACGCCGGGATCGGTCAGCGACCAGGTCCGCATCGCGAATTCCAGCCGGCTGTCGAACAGATCGCTGTCGTACCAGCAGTCGAACAGGTTCAGCATCGCCTCTGAAATGGTATCGGCAGGGGCTTCGCAGCGCGCCACCAGGCTCCCGGTGTTCTTCGACCGCCAGCGGTCGATCAAGCCTTGCAGGAGCGCCTCCCGGTCCTGGAAATGCCAGTAAAAGCTGGTGCGCGACAGGCCCATGCGCTCGGCCAATGGCATGACCTTGACCGCGTCGACCCCAGCGTCGACCAAAAGCGCATAGGCCGCGTCCAGCCACAGGTCCGGCGTGCCGCGCCAGCCGCGTTCTGTCTTCTCCATGTTCATGCCTTTGACCTAACCACTCGCTTCCCTCCGGCGCAAGAGACCGGAATTCTAAACTCGACACATGTGTCAAGTTTTGCGATAGTCGGGGTTCCCGCGATTCCCCGTCCTGCAAGGCCCGACCATGTCGAATGACCCGCTGCTCCAGCCCTTCCAGCTGAAACACCTGACGCTGCGCAACCGGATCATGACGACCAGCCATGAACCGGCCTACGGCGATGACGGGATGCCGAAGGACCGCTATCGCCTTTATCATCTGGAACGCGCAAAGGCCGGGGTCGCCATGGTGATGACCGCCGGGTCCGCCAGCACCAGCCGCGACAGCCCGCCGGTGTTCTCCAACCTCCTGGTCTGGAAGGACGAGATCATCCCCTGGATGAAGCGTCTGACCGACGACTGCCGCGAGGCCGGGGCGGCGGTGATGATCCAGCTGTCGCACCTTGGCCGCCGCACCCGCTGGGACAAGGGCGACTGGCTGCCGGTGCTGGCGCCGGGGCCGTTTCGCGAACCCGCGCCTCGCGCCTTCCCCAAGGTGATAGAGGACTGGGAGATCGAGCGCGTCATCGCCGATTATGCCGATGCGGCCGAGCGGATGAAGGAGGCCGGGCTCGATGGGATCGAGTTCGAATGCTACGGCCATCT
>JBIJDO010000266.1:0-4622 GCA_044344105.1 Tabrizicola sp. | reverse complement strand
CCTCCATTGAACCACGTTTGCATCACATAATGATGTAACAGCGGATTACATCAACCCGGTGCCGAACAATCGGACACCGCCAAGTGCCAAGTCTTGCAGCAACGACCCGCGTCCGCCAAGTGCGGAATGCTGCGCCCGGTGGCCGATGGCGGAAGCCTCCGGCGGGGATATTTCGGCCAGTATGAAAGCCTCAGACCGGGATGTTGTCGATCAGCCGCACGCCATCGACCCAGGCCGCCGCCAGCATCCGGCGCGGGCGGCGCGGGTCGTCCGAGGGCATCAGCGTCTCGGCATCGCGCAGCTCGATGTATTCCACGCGCTCGAACCCCGCTTCGCGCATCGTCTCCGCCGCCTCGCGGATCGCCATCCGGTCGGCGTGGCCGACGCGGATATCCTGCGCCGCACGGGTGATCGCGGCATAAAGGACCGGGGCCTTCGCACGGCCCGCCGCCG
This sequence comes from Tabrizicola sp., assembly GCA_044344105.1. Lineage (GTDB taxonomy): Bacteria > Pseudomonadota > Alphaproteobacteria > Rhodobacterales > Rhodobacteraceae > Tabrizicola. Next base: position 4,169 of record JBIJDO010000266.1, on the reverse strand, counting down.
TCAGCCGGACGTTGCGCGACGACATGGCGAGGCCGTCCGCCTCGCGGATCGTCTCGCAGCCCACGACCTCGACCGCCAGGTTCAGGTCGCGCACCAGCCGCAGGACGACCTGCAACTGCTGCCAGTCCTTCTGCCCGAAATAGCCCCGGTCAGCCAATGTCATGCCGAACAGCTTGGTCACCACCGTCGCCACCCCGTCGAAATGGCCGGGCCGCATGTAGCCTTCCAGCGGCTGCGCCACGCCTTGCATGGTGACGTTGGTGATGAAGCCCTCCGGGTAGACCTCTTCCACCGATGGCGCAAAGATCGCATCCACCGGGACCGTGCCCAGCAATTCGGCATCCGCCTCCAGGGTGCGGGGGTATCTCTTCAGATCGTCCGGGTTGTTGAACTGCCTGGGGTTCACGAAGATCGTGGTGATCACCCGGTCGCATTCCGCCCGCGCCGCCCTTGCCAGCGACAGATGCCCGTCATGCAGCGCGCCCATCGTGGGCACCACGCCGATCACTTCGCCCGCCGCCCGCCAGCCCCGCGCCAGTGCGCGCAGGTCTGCGACCGTCCGCAGGATCGGGATCATGGTTTCGCCCGCGTCGGCAGGACATCGGGGAAAGAGTGCTCGACCGCCGGGAACGCCCGCGCCCGCACATCGGCCGCATAGGCGGCAATCGCCGCGTCCGCCGCCTGACCAAGCTCGGCATAGCGTTTCACGAACTTTGGCCGGAACTCGGTGAAGAGGCCCAGCATGTCATCGACCACCAGCACCTGCCCATCGCAATGCACCCCGGCACCGATGCCGATGGTCGGGATGGACAGCGCTTCGGTGATCCGCCCGGCCAGTCCCTCCGGCACCTTTTCCAGGACCACCGCGAACGCCCCCGCCGCCTCGATCGCCCTGACGTCGGCCATCACCTTTTCGGCTTCCGCGTCCCGGCCCACCACCTTGTAGCCACCCAAAGTGTTCACCGACTGCGGCGTAAGGCCGACATGCGCCATCACCGGCACGCCCCGCGCGGTCAGAAAGGCAATCGTCTCGGCCATGTGCAGCCCGCCCTCCAGCTTCACCGCCGGGGCACCGGTCTCGGCCATCAGGCGCGAGGCATTGCGGAACGCCTGGCTCGGGCCTTCCTCATAGGACCCGAAGGGCATGTCGATCACCGGCATCGCGTGTCGAGCGCCCCGCACCACCGCCTTCCCGTGCAGGATCATCATCTCCAGCGTCACGCCCAGCGTCGACGGGAGGCCATGGATCACCATCCCCACGGAATCGCCGACGAGCACCACATCGCAGTGCGCGTCGACCAGCCGGGCGACGGGCGTCGAATAGGCGGTCAGGACGACCAGCGGCGTGCCGCCCTTGCGGGCGCGGATGTCGGGGGGAAGCACGGGCCGGACGGGGGATGTGGCGCTCAACTTCTGGCCCTCGCGGTTCGGATTCTGCCTGCCATATGGGCACAACCACTGGCGACCCGCAACAAATTTGCGCCGCAGCGCAGCACCGCCGACGCCCGCGCCGCAGGGTTGACCCCGCCGCCCGCATCGCCCTGAATGGCGGCAAAGGAGACCCCGATGACCCTGATCCAGCGCGTCAGCCGCGACGGCACCGCCCCCGATGTCACCCGCCCGGACCCGGCCAAGGTGGTCTCGGGCGACCCCGTCCACAGCACCTGGAACCTGGAAGACCAGGACGGGCTCTATGCCGGGCTCTGGCAGTCCACCCCCGGCAAGTGGCGGGTCAGCTATTCGGAATGGGAATACTTCCGGATCCTCAGCGGCTATTCGATCCTGACCGGGGCCGATGGCAGCGTGACGCAGCTGCATCCGGGCGACAGCATGATCCTGAGGCCCGGATTTGAAGGCACCTGGGAGGTCGTGCAGACCACCCTCAAGGACTACGTCATCCGCTTGTAGCGCGGTCCGATGTCCCGACCGTCACGCTGGTTTCGGTCAGTTGCGGATGCGGGCAATCCTCGACCTCGATGCCGCGCCGGGCGCAGGCCGCAAGCCGCTTCTTTTCCGCGACTTCGGTGGCCGCCCGGTCCTTCGCGTCCTTCCTGGCGATCAGTTCTTCATCCCTGGCCTTCTTGGCGATGTTTTCCGGCGTCTCGGGCACCATGCGACCGAAGGCGTCCTTCATCTGGCGACCTTCCATCGCGATGCTCTCGGCCTCGGTGCGGACCTTGACCACGGTGCCGTCCGGCACCCGGTTGTAGAGGTCGATGGCATCCTGGTTGAACAGCCGGATGCAGCCCGCGCTGGTGGCATAGCCGATCGAGGCCGCGTCCGAAGTGCCATGGATGCGGAACATCGTGTCGCGCCCGCCGCGATATAGATACAGCGCCCGCGCCCCGAGCGGGTTCTGCAGACCGCCCGGCAACCCGCCCGCATAGGCGGCGTAAAGGTCGGGCCGGGTCCGCACCATGTTGGCGGTGGGGGTCCAGGACGGCCATTTCGCCCGGCGCCCGATCACGCCGGTGCCCTTGAAGGCAAGCCCCTCGCGGCCGACGGCGATGGGATAGCGCAGCGCCGTCCCGCCCTCGCCGACGAGGTAGAGCTTGCGCGCGAAGATGTCGACCACGATGGTCCCCGGCGCCTCGTCCCCGGCATAGGCCACCTCTGTCTTGCGGTTGCCCTCGGTGAGGTATTTGGGCGCGACCGGCTCGATGAAGAATTCCCCGTCCTGGATGCCCTCGTAGCCAGCCACGGTTTCAGGGGCTTTCGGTGCCTGCGCCGTGCTCGCGCAGGCGGCCAGTACGGGAAGGACGAGGATCGCGATGATCCGGGCAAGGGAATGGGTCACGGTGGCAGACTCGGGGTTGTTGCAGACAGCGCAGCTTGCGCCACGCGAAGGCCCCTGCGTCAAGCCCGAAAATGCAGGTTTTTCCGAATCTTCGCCGAAGAAGCTGCCCGAGAGCACCGATTCCGTCCGCCCCTACGACGCGAAGGCTCGGACTCGGCAAATCTGGCACCCTGCCGCCGCGTCATGCATCGCGGCGATTGACAGAGGGCCAGGGGAACCTGTTCCATGCCAGGACCTTGAGCGCAATCAGGGACGGGAAAGGAACCCCAAATGACCATCGAAGCTCTGATCATCATCCTGGTTATCGGCGCGGTCGCAGGCTGGCTTGCCGGGCAGATCGTCAAAGGCTACGGCTACGGGCTGATCGGCAACATCGTCATCGGCATCGTCGGCGCCCTCATCGCCGGTTTCCTCCTGCCGCGTCTTGGCGTGTCGCTGGGCGGCGGCATCATCGGCGCGATCCTCTCGGCAACCATCGGCGCGGTCGTGCTCCTGCTCTTGATCCGCCTGGTCAAGCGCGCCTGAACCATCGGGCCGGGAAAGGTGATCCCGGCCCGCCCTCCCGTCACCAGGCCTCAGCCCACCACGTTGAACGCGGGTCCGTAGGGGTAGTGCGTGATGTCCTCGGGCGCGTCCTCGGTCACGACGAAGATGTCATGCTCGCGGTAGCCCCCGGCCCCCGGCATCCCTTCGGGGATCGTCAGCATCGGCTCCATCGAGATCACCATCCCCGGTTCCAGCACCGTGTCGATATCCTCGCGCAATTCCAGCGCCGCCTCGCGGCCGTAGTAGTGGCTCAGGATGCCGAAGCTGTGCCCATAGCCGAAGGTCCGGTACTGCAGCATCTGCCGCTCGGCCAGGAACTCGTTGATCTTCATGGTGATCTCGGCGCAGGATGCCCCGGGGCGCAAGAGCTTCATCCCGTATTCGTGGCTGTCGATGTTGGTCTGCCAGACTTTCATGCTGGCATCATCCACCTCGCCCAGGAACAGCGTCCGCTCCAGCGCGGTGTAGTAGCCGCTGATCATCGGAAAGCAGTTCAGCGACAGGATATCCCGGTGGCGAAGCTTGCGGTTCGTCACCGGGTTGTGCGCGCCATCGGTGTTGATGCCGGACTGGAACCAGACCCAGGTGTCGCGGTATTCGGCATCGGGGAAACGCCGGGCGATCTCGCGCTCCATCGCGTCCCGGCCCGCGATGGAGACCTCAAGCTCGGTCGCCCCGACCGCAATCGCCTCGCGGATCGCATAGCCGCCGACATCGGCCACGTTGGCCCCGTGCTTGATCAGCGCGATCTCGGCGGGTGACTTCATCATCCGCTGCTGCATCGTCGCGGGCGCGATATCCATGCCCCGCTTCGGCTTTAGAAAAG
>JBIJDO010000265.1:0-4641 GCA_044344105.1 Tabrizicola sp. | reverse complement strand
ACCGGTGCCCTCGCGGGTCTCCTGATGTTCCTTGTGGCAGCCCTCATGGCGACGGTGTCGATCATCGTGATCTCGGCTGCGAAGATCATGATTGGTGTTCTCGTCATCTTCGCACCCGTCGCAATCGGCTGCACGCTTTTCAAGGTGACTGCCCCGCTTTTCGACCGGTGGGTGAACCTCGCCCTCGGCTTCGCTCTTTATCCAATGCTGACGTCCGGCATGGCGGCCTTCACGATCTACATCGCGGAGGACTTAACCCCGGCCTCGCTCGCCTCGGTCGAAACCATCGGCGATGTCCTGAGCTTCGTTGTGGTCATGCTCGGGACTGGCCTGATGGCCATGGTGCCCACGATCGCACAGTCCCTCGCGTCGACCGCGACCGGTCTCGGCAGTATCGCGGCCTCGACCTTCCGCACCGCCGACAGCGTCAAGGGTTACGGACGCACCGGCATCGCATCGGGGATCGGCGCGGGCCGGGGAGCGGCTGGATTGGATGCGGGCGGTCGCCGTCCCTCGGATGCTCGCCTCAACGGCAATACCGCCGGACAGATCGGGCGGTCCGCCGTCCAGACCGCAGTGCGGCTCGCCAGCCGGACATCGGGCAAGAGCTGATGACCCAGAATTCGAGAAGTGGAGGACCCCCTATGGAGGCACATGGATTTGATGTCGATCTCGTGCTGGAGCCCCGTCTCTCGGCCCGGCGCGCCTGGATCGTCGCGAGTGCCGCGGGCGGGCTCAGCCTACTTCTTGCGACAGCGTTGGTCCTCGTCCTGCCCTTGCGTGAAACCCAGGTCTTCACCGTCCTCGTCGACCGGCAGACCGGCGATGCCGAAAACATCCTCCAGGTCGCCCCGACCGGGATCGAGGATCAGGAGGCGCTGAAGCAGAGCCTTCTCGTCGCCTACGTCTCCGACCGCGAAGGCTATTTCCTTCCTGGCATCCAGGCCCGGCTTGAGAGCGTCCAACGCCGGTCAACAGGCGGTGCAGAGGAAAGTCTGCGGCTTCTCTGGTCGAAGGGCGGCAGCAACACTGCCTATCCACCCGATGTCTACGGCCCCGGCGCGGAAGTCACGGTGACCGTGCGCCGGATCACGTTCCTTTCGCCGAACGTCGCCCAGATCCGTTTCCTGAAAACCCTGCGCAAGACGAAGCAGGAGCCGGTGACCCAACCCTTCGTCGCGACGGTCGAGTTCGCCTTCGAGCCGAAGACCGAACGCTCCCTCGCCCATGTCTGGGAGAACCCGCTCGGTTTCACCGTCTCAGCCTACCGCGTCGATGCCGAAACCCTGGAGAGCAATCCATGACCCGCTCTGTCCTCCTCCCGGGGATTGTCTTCGCCAGTGTACTGGCTTCGGCATTTCCCACATTTGCCGAAGTGGCACCGGCCTCGATGGGCGCTGACGCACGTGTCCGGTCGGTCCTCTACAACCCTGTCGATGTCATCCGGCTCGACACGCATCTTCGTGTGAACACCGCCATCGAACTCGGCACTGGCGAACGGATCGACTCCGTCCTTCTCGGCGACAGCGAGGCGTTCGAGGTCGAAGTGCTCTCGAACCGGACCACGGTCTCCGTGAAACCCCTGATCTCAGGGGCTGAAACCAACATGACGATCTACACGGGGCGACGCACAATCTCGCTGTCGATCAGCGAAGGCCGGTCTCACAACCCGACCTATCGTCTAGTCCTGCGCTATCCCGAGACCGGCACGGGCCGGACTTCGCGCAGTACGGTGGCCGCGGGTTCGCGGGACATCGGTTACGCCTGGTCGGGCGACGAGACCCTGAAACCAGTCCACATCTGGAACGATGGGCAAGCGACCTACTTCGCCTTCGCGCCAGGTCTTCGGCCTTCGATCTTTGGAGTCGATGCAAAGGGCCGCGAGGTCACGCTGAACTCCGGCACGCGGGGCAGCATCGTCCGCGTCTCGGGGCTGCGCTCCGCCTATTCGATCCGGATCGGCACGCAGGTGCTTTGCATCGAGCGGGTGGACGGGGGCGTGACCTCCGACCCCGCCATTCTGGCCAAGCTTCAGGGATGGGAGTTCTGACATGGCTGATCCGGAAATAACCGATCCGCAGAAGGGCGCCGAGCTGGACTACAAGGTCGAGCGGCCCAAGGCGAAGATGACCCGCCAGCAAAAGCTTGGCATGGGTGCGCTGCTCGCAGGGGCGAGCCTTGCAGCGCTCGGGACTGTCTGGCCTTCCAGCCGAGGTATCCCCGATGTTGAAACCTCCGCCGTCGAGGAATTCCAGGATCAGGCGGGCGGCTCGCCGTTCGGAGCGATCGAGCCCGGACCGGAAGCGAAGCCCGCCGGGGATGGGTTCTCCGACATCGAAGGCGAACTGGCCTCGCAGCGGGAAGCCCTCGAAGCGAGGAACGCCACACTCCAGTCCGAGGTCGAACGGCTGCAGCGCGAGCTGGGTGATCTTGCTGAAAGGGCCGATGCCGAGAAGGACCAGACCGCCAAGGAACTGGCGCTCGCGCTCGAAGAAGCTCAGTCGCAGAACCTCGCCCTGATGGAAGACATGCGGCGGCGCTTCGATCAGGAGATCGCCGTTCTGAAGGCAAGCGCCGACACCACTGGTGCCGCTGAAGCCGCGCGGGAGGCCGAACTGGCCGCCAAACGTGCCGAGCGCGAAGCGCAGCTTGCGGCCCGCGTGGCCTCGCCTTCGGTCGTGTTCGACGATGGTCAGAAGGGCGGGGCAGGGGATGCCGGGTTGGGGATGCCGGAGGCCCCTGCCGAGGGCCGAGATGCGACGGGCCGGGATTTCGTGCAATCCGGGCGGGAAGCCACCGCCACCGAAGTGAGCCAAGTAATCGCCAATCCGTCGAACACCGTCCTTCAGGGCACGATGATTGAAGCGACTCTCGAGAATGCAGTCGACTCGAGCTTGCCCGGCCAGATCACGGCTATCGTGACCCGCCCGGTCTGGTCCTTCGATCAGTTGCAAATCCTGATCCCCGCAGGTTCGCGCCTCTTTGGTGACTACTCTTCGGACGTGGCCATCGGTCAAGGCCGAATCCTTGTCGCCTGGACTCGGCTCGTCACCCCGGATGGGCAGTCCGTGCAGATGGAGGCTTTCGGTGGGGATGCCCAAGGTCGCTCCGGCATCACCGGCAAGGTCAACACCCGTTTCGGTGCGCGCTTCGGGTCGGCTGCGCTCATCTCTCTTCTCGGGGCAGCCCCTGCCATCGCCGCCGCGAAATACACCGACGAGATCAGTTCCGACACAGCCGAGAGTATGGGCGAGGACCTGAGCGGGGCCATGGGCTTAGCGGTCGAGGCCTACACCAGCCTACCTCCGATCATCACCGTTGCCCCCGGGGCCGCGATCACGGTCATGGTCGATCGCGACCTGGAAATCTGGTGATGGACGACCGGCCCAGCTTCCTTGGGACCTATCTGACACCGATCGCGCCTTTGTTCCTGCGGGACGATCTGGTGGAGGTGGCGATCAATCCTGACGGCAAGGTCTGGATCGAGCGGAAAGGAGCGACCCATATGGAGCGGGTTGCGCATCTGTCCATCGATCGGGCCCTATCGACCAACCTTGGGCAGGCAATTGCTTCTGCCGTCGGTGTGCAGTTCTCGGAGAAAAAGCCGACCGTCTCCGGAAAAATCGTCTGGGGCGACATTGCGATCCGGGCGCAGGTCGTGGCACCGCCGATCGTGGAAGGCGGGATGGCCATCACCTTCCGGCCGTTCAAGATTGCCGCCGATCAGCTGATCGAGCCGCGCCTCTTGCATGGAGGCCTCGTCGATCTCGATGCCAAGCGTCGGGAAAGGGCAGGGGAGGCCATGAAGCTTGCCGAGGCCGGACAGGTTGTTGATGCGATGCGATTGTGCGTCGAAGAGCGGATGAACATCCTGATCTCAGGCGGGACCTCGACCGGCAAGACGACCTTCGCGCGGTCGCTCCTGTCGATGGTGGATTCGAGCGAGCGAATCCTCACCATCGAGGATGCCTATGAGCTGTTCCCCCGTCAGGAGAACGCGGTCGCGCTTAAGGCGGATCGCACCGCCCAAGGCGAACGCACCCCGGCGCGATTGTTGGAGGCCTCCCTGCGAATGCGGCCGGACCGGATTATCCTAGGCGAACTACGCGGGGAGGAAAGCCGAACCTTCCTTGAGGCGATCAACACTGGACACGGCGGATCGTTCACGACGATCCACGCCGACACTGCCCGGAAAGCTATCGACCGACTCGCGATCATGGTCATGGCCGCAGGGCTCGGCATGGGGTTCGAGGAAGTGAAGCGTTACTGTGAGGAGAGCGTGGATCTGGTGGTGCAACTTTCGCGAAAGAAGGGGCGGCGGGGGGTGGCGGAGATACTCTGCTTTTGATGATGGCGAAGGGTGCTAAGCGGTCGTTCTCCGCCGTCGCTCAAGAGCCAACAGAGCAGGTCGAAGCAGCTGTTCACAAGGGCAGAAACAGAATCCAGACGCGGGCACCACTGACCGATTGAAATGACTCACGGTGCACTTTCGGCCAAGTTGGCGGGATCGGTGCGATCTTGCCGATATGGTGCTTCCTGGTCCAAAACCGCACAAATCCTCTGCCGACGGTTCAACCCCCGTAAAGCTGCGCAGATATGTGGACAGATGTGATAGGCGCTCATCAAGTGTTTCGCCCAGAT
>JBIJDO010000036.1:0-13013 GCA_044344105.1 Tabrizicola sp. | reverse complement strand
CCGATTTCCGGATCAGGATGCGGCCCCGACCTTCGATCCGTGCCTCCGAGGCCCGGATCACCTCCTGAACCGACGCCACCTCCAGGGGCCGCGCCCCGGCGGTGAAGCGGACGTTCTTCAGCAGCTGCGGCACCGTCTGGAAACTGCGGGTCAGCTCGGATGCCGGTCGCCCGGTCCTGACCATCTCGGCCAGGAACTGCAGCCCCGCGACAAGGCCGTCCCCGGTGGTCGCATAGTCGGTCATCACGATATGCCCCGACTGCTCGCCCCCAAGGTTGAAGCCACCCTCCCGCATCCTCTCAACAACGTAGCGGTCCCCGACCGCCGTCCGCTCCAGCCGCAGGCCCCGCCCGGTCAGAAACCGCTCCAGCCCCAGGTTCGACATCACCGTCGCGACCAGCGCCCCCCCGGCGAGCCGCCCCTCTTCGGCCCAGCGGGCCGCGAGAAGCGCCATGATCTGGTCCCCATCCGCCACCCGACCCGCCTCGTCCAGGATCATGATCCGGTCGGCATCGCCGTCCAGCGCGATCCCGACATGCGCCCCATGGGTCACCACAGCCTCGGCCGCCGTCTCGGTGTGGGTCGATCCGCAGCGGTGGTTGATGTTGGTCCCGTTCGGGCTGACCCCGACCGCGATCACCTCGGCCCCCAGTTCCCACAGCACCTCCGGCGCCGCGCGGTAGGCCGCCCCGTTGGCGCAGTCGATCACCACCTTCAGCCCGTCAAGCCGCAGACCGGTCGGGAAGCTTGCCTTCACGAACTCCTCATAGCGGCCCCTTCCATCGTCGATCCGCTTGGCGCGCCCGATATTCTCGGGCTTTGCCGGGACAATCTCGCCCGCGACCAGCGCCTCGATCTCGGCCTCTGCCGCATCCGACAGCTTGAACCCGTCGGGTCCGAAGAACTTGATCCCGTTGTCCTGGTGCGGGTTGTGGCTGGCCGAGATCATCACCCCCACATCCGCCCGCATCGACCGGGTCAGATAGCCGACCGCCGGGGTCGGCACCGGGCCGAGGAGAAGGACGTTCATCCCCGTCGAGGTCAGGCCCGCCGTCAGCGCATTCTCCAGCATGTAGCCCGAAAGCCTCGTGTCCTTGCCGATCACCACCCGGTGCGCCGCCGAGCCGTCGCGCCGGAAGTACCGCCCTGCCGCCGCGCCCAGCTTCAACGCCAGTTCCGCCGTCATTGGCCAGCTGTTCGCCCGGCCCCGCACCCCGTCGGTGCCGAAAAGCTTCTGGGTCATGCCTGCCCCTCCAGATGGTCCGTGTTCATGGATTGCCAGAGCCGCAGCGCCTGGCGGGTCTCGGCCACGTCGTGGATGCGAAGGATCTGCACGCCCTGCGCCACCCCGGCAAGGGCGGTCGCGATCGAGCCCGGCACCCGCGCCTCGGCCCGCTCCGCCCGGCCGATCGTGCCGATGAACCGCTTGCGCGAGGTGCCAAGCAGGATCGGGCAGCCCAGGCCGTGAAACAGCGACACCCCGCGCAGCAGGGCCAGGTTGTGGGCTTGAGTCTTGCCAAAGCCGATGCCGGGATCCAGCGCCACTTTCGCGGGGTCGATCCCCAGCGCCATGGCGCGGGCCAGATGCTGCGACAGGGCGTCATAGACATCAAGCAGCACATCCCGGTACTGCGGGTCATCCTGCATCGTCGCGGGCACGCCTTGCGCATGCATCAGCACCACCGGCACCCCGGTCCGCGCCACAAGCCTGCCCAGTGCCGGGTCATGGTCGAAGGCCGAGACATCGTTGACCAGCGTCGCCCCGGCCTGCAGCGCATTCATCGCCACCATCGCCTTGCGGGTGTCGATGGAAATCGGGGCCTGCAGACCTCCGGCCCGCAGCGCGCTGATCACCGGGGCGGTCCGCGTGATCTCGTCCGACACCGGAACATCCACGGCGCCCGGCCGGGTGCTTTCGCCGCCGATGTCGATGATGTCGGTCGCCTTGGCCATGAGCCTTGCCTGCGCGATGGCCGCGTCCGGCGCCAGAAACCGGCCCCCGTCCGAAAAACTGTCCGGGGTCACGTTCAGGATGCCCATCAGCCGGGGACGGTCGAGCCTGAGCCCGGCAAAGTCCGGTCGGGCCGCGGTCAGGCGGCCAAGGACCGAGGGCGGCACATCGGAGGCCGGGATGATCTGTGGCGAAGCCCCGCGCGACAGGACCTCGACCCGGTCGAACCAGCACCAGCCGCCCGCCAGCCCCATCGCCCCCCGGGGGCGGGCCGCATCGGTCATCGCGATGGGTCGAAAGTAGTCCATGGCCTTCGAAGTGGCCGAAGGCTGCAGGCTTGGCAAGGGGAAAGCATCACGCCCGCCGGACCGGAATGCGGCTTCCCGCCGGGACTGCAACGCCGCCGTGAACGACCAATGCCGTGGCCGACATCGTCTCGGCCAGCCAGAGCGCCAGCGCCACCGGAGCCGCGCCTTTCGGGCCGTCGACCGCATCCAGCACCAGTTTCGACGGGGCCCAGACCACCATCTGGTCCCGGCGCATCGCCCAGTCGATCTCGGTCCGCGTGGCCACGACCACACAACGCGCGTCCCGTGCCGCCAGCATCCAGGCGTTCTGTTCGATGGCCAGCAGGTCCACGCGGCGCTGTGTCGGGCGATGCCCGGTCTGCGGGCGGACCTCCACCGGCAATCCGACCGTCAGGATGACCGGGGCCCCTCCGGCCTGCAGCCGGTCCAGCCGCGAGGCGAGGCCAGGATCATGGATCGCGGCATTGTCCAGATAGACGACCAGCGGATGCAGCGCTTCCGCGTCGTCGGCCCCGGAGCGTGGCACCGGATGCTCGGCGCGCGCGCGGACGATCTCGACCCCCAGCGCATAGGGGCCGACATCCAGCTTTTCGATCCGGATGAACGCCCGCATCGCCGCCGGTTCCGCCAGAATGCGTTCGGCCACCCGTTCGGCCAGCGTTTCCAGCAGGTTCAGCCGTTCGGCGGCCAGTTCGGCCGCGATGGCTTCGGTGATCCGGTCATAGGACAGGATGCGGTCGACGTCATCCTGCAGCGGACCCGTCACCGGCCGGACCTCGACCACCACGTTGAACCGCAGCCGCTGCCTGTGGCCCCGTTCCTGCTGGAACGCGCCGATGTCGGCCTCGACCAGATGGTCGCGGAGCGAGATCCGGTCGCGCGGGGTGCCGGTCGCCGACGCCTCGGCCCGCGCCTCGGGATGAGCGAAAGCCAGGTCGATGTCGCTTGTCACGGGATCCTCCGGGGTAGGCCCCGTCATAGCACGCGGCGCGCGGGGGCCAAGCGGGAAGGCGTCATCTGACAGGCGAGGCGCGACCTCAGCCGTTGGCGTCCGGGCGGCGATAGAAGAGATGCGCCCCGATCGTCGCGGTCCGGGCAAAGCGCTTCGCCCAGCTTGGCCGGACACTCCGCGTGTGAAAATAGGTCGCACCCTTGGTCAGCACGCGCGGCGCACCGTCCAGCATGGCGCGGGCGACGCGCCCCGCCAGATCGGCTGCGTCCTTCTCGCGCATCCGGTCCGTGCGGCCGTCGCAGACATAGGAAAACTGGCAGCCGCCACCGCCGCGCTGCTTGACCACGCCGCAGACGGTGCCGGGATAAAGCGGGCTGTCCACCCGGTTCAGGATGACTTCCGCGACGGCGACCTGTCCGTCCAGGCTTTCGCCGCGCGCTTCGAAGTACAGCGCCTCGGTCAGGCACTGCCACTCGGCATCGCCTTCCGGAGCGGGCCGCGCCATGAGCCAGGCTTCGGTGATGCCCCCGGTCAGCGCGACCGGCGGCAATGGGGCGGCCAGGTCGGGGGCAGGCAGGCGCTCGATCTTGGGCGCAAGGGAGGCCAGCGTGGGCTGGAACCCGAACATCGTCTTGGTCCAGGTCGCATCCGCCGCTGCCGTACTGGCCACCAGGGCCATCGCCAGCGCGAAGGGTGCAAGGTCGCGTTTCATTCTGCTCTTTCCGTCTTTGGTTTCCCGGCGGAAGTTTCCCCGCCTTGGCAAGCTGGCGGCGAGTTAGGCGATGACGGCCCGGGCCGCCACCGCTGTTGCAGAACTGCAACGGTTTTCAATGCTGCATGAGCGAAATGCCGCCGAAAATCGATGGAATCGAGCGTCAATTCCGCCTTAATTTACTGTTTCTAAACGCTTTTCTTGCGATCCAGCAGCGCCAGATGCGCAGCCGCCAGACGTGCCATCGGCACCCGGTAGGGCGAACAGGACACGTAATCGAACCCGGCGCGACGGCAGAAATCGATCGACTCCGGATTGCCGCCATGTTCACCACAGATCGACAATGTCAGGTCTTTCCGGGTATTGCGGCCCCTTTCGGCACCAATGAGCAACAGTTCACCCACGCCATCGACGTCCAGGATGTGGAACGGGTCCTCGGGGAACACCCCCTGCCGGACATAGGTGTTCATGAAGCGGCCCGCGTCGTCGCGCGACAGCCCGTAGGTCATCTGGGTCAGGTCGTTGGTGCCGAAGGACAGGAAGGCCGCATGCTGGGCGATCTCGCCTGCCCGAAGGGCGGCACGCGGGGTCTCGACCATCACACCGAGCTTGTAGTCGAAATCCGCGCCGCCCTTGGTCCGCACCATCGCGGCCAGGGCGTCGATCCGGGTCTTGACCAGTTCCACCTCGCGCCGGGCGCTGACGAGCGGGATCATGATTTCGGGCACCACCGGCGCGCCACGGCGCGCGCTCTCGATTGTCGCCTCGAAGATCGCCTGGGCCTGCATGTCGTAGATTTCCGGCAGGACGACCCCCAGCCGCACCCCGCGCATCCCCAGCATCGGGTTCACTTCGGTCAGCGCCTCGGCCCGGCGGGTGACTTCCGACAGGGGGCGGTCCAGCGCCTCGGCCAGGTCGCGAAGGCCCTCGCGGTCCTGCGGCAGGAATTCGTGCAGCGGCGGGTCGAAGAGGCGGATGCAGACCGGCAGGCCCTGCATGATTTCAAAGAGCTGCACGAAGTCTTCGCGCTGCATCGGCAAGAGGCGCGCCAGGGCGGCGGCACGGTCGCCGGGCGTGTCGGCAAAGATCATCTCGCGCATGACGACCAGGCGGTCCTCGTCGAAGAACATGTGTTCGGTCCGGCAGAGGCCGATGCCTTCGGCCGCGAACTTGCGCGCGGTCTCGGCATCGGCGGGGGTGTCGGCATTCGCCCGCACGCCGATGTCGCGCACCGCGTCGGCCCAGGACAGAAGCCTGCGGAAACTGTCGTCCAGGGCCGGCGGCAGCATCACCGCCGCGCCCGCAAGCGCCTCGCCTTTCGAGCCGTCCAGCGTCACCACATCGCCTTCGCGAAACACCCGGCCGTCCGCGGCCACCAGCTTTTTCTCCTTCGAATCCAACCGCATGTCGTTTGCGCCCACCACGCAAGGCAGGCCAAGCCCCCGCGCGATCACCGCCGCATGGCTGGTCATGCCGCCGCGTTCGGTCAGCACCGCCGCCGCCGAATGCATGCCGCGGATGTCTTCGGGCGCGGTCTCGCGGCGGACCAGGATGCAGGCCTCACCCCGCGCCGCCGCCGCCTGGGCCGCAGAGGAGGAGAACACCAGGATCCCCGTCGCGGCCCCGGGCGAGGCGGCAATCCCCTGCGCGATCACGTCGCGGCTGCCGCGCGGATCGACCTGGTGGTGCAGAAGCTCGGACAGGGCGCGGGGTTCCACCCGCAGCACCGCCTCGTCCTGCGGAATGATGCCGTCTTCGGCCAGCGCGACCGCAATCCGCAGCCCGGCGCGGGCCGACCTTTGCACCTTGACCGCGTCAAGCACCGCCAGACGGCCATCCTCGATGGTGAACTCGATCTGCATCTCCTCGCGCAGGCGCGTGCGGCACGTCGCTCCATGCGCGACAAGCGTCGCGAAAATCTCGGGCGAGACATCTTCCAGCGAGGGCCCGCGCGGGTCGCGGGTCAGATACAGCGCCTCGGTCGTCTTCAGCGCGTCGCGGCCCTGGGACTGCCCCAGATAGCGCCCGGTGATCTGCGGCTGGCCGGTCACCGGATCGACGAACTGGATCACGCCACTGCCGCTGATCCCCTGCCCGATGCCCTGCGCCATCTCCTGCACCACCAGGCCCAGGGCGGCCTCCTCCGGGGCACCCTTGGCCTGCCGTAAGAGGCGCGCCGAGGTGCCCTCCCAGGCCCGCGCCATCGACCGCAGGACCTCGGACAACTGCTTGGCCGGATCCTGCGGGAAGGGTTCGTCGGTCTCGGCCTCATACTCGCGCAGGGCCTCGCGCAAGCTGCCCGGCCCCGGCTTCAACCCGTCGTAGACGTCCGGGTCCAGCCGCGCGACATGGATCGCATAGGCCTGCACGAAGCGCAGGTAGAGGGCATCCGCCGCCGCCTCGCCATGGGTTTCGGCAAGGCGCGCGTGGCGCTTGGCATTCAGCCCGATGTTCAGGATCGTCGCGGGACCGCCCCAGTCGGGGTTGGCGGGCGAGGGGCGGACAGAGATCAGCGGCCCGTCGCCGAAATTGTCAAGGATGCCAATGGCATCCACCCCATGCCCGGAGGCAATCGCGCGGACGGTTCCCGCAGGCAGCGCCACCGACTTCGGCACCGGCAGGTCAAGCCGCACCAGCCGCTGCAGGCATTTCGCCCGCCAGCCATGGCTTGCCGTCGCGATCTGCGCCGTGGGCGTGATCTGCGCGAACTCCGGGATGGGGTCGTGTTTCTGCACCGCAGCACCTGATATTCAGATGCAGCATACGCTGAAAGACCTGTCAATCAAGCGTGACGTTGCCGGTGTATGCTGATTCTTTCGGCGGGTTTCAGCCCTCGATGCGCGAAAGATCGGCCACGCCGGAACAGATGGCGCGGATGCGGTGGAGGAGGTTGAGGCGGTTGCGCCGGATGATCTCGTTGTCGGCATTCACCTGCACGGCGGTGAAGAACGCGTCGATCGGCCCCCGCAGGGCGGCCATCGCGGCCATCGCCCTGGGGAAATCCTCCGCCGCCATCGCCGGGGTGATGGTCGCCTCGGCCTTGTCCAGTGCCGCGAAAAGCGAGCGTTCCTCGTCCGTCTCGGCAAACTTGATGTCCGCGCCGAAGGAGTATTCGACGCCGTCCTTCGCCTCCGCCTGCGCCAGGATATTGGCGGCCCGCTTGAAACCCTGGATCAGGTTCGCCCCGTCCTCGGTCTTCATCACCGCCGCCAGCGCCTCGGCCCGCTTGACGAGGAGCGTCAGGTCGTCGTTGCCCGGCATGGCGAGGCAGGCGTCGATGATGTCGTGCCGGATGCCCTGGTCTTTGAGGTAGGCCTTGAGACGGTCGTGGAAGAAGGCGAGGAGGTCGGTAGTCTGGGTCTGCATCACCGAAACAACAGCTTCCCTCGCCTCATTGAGCTTCAATAGAAGTTCAGCGCCTCGCTCGCTGCGTTCAATCTTGGAAACCACCAATTTCATGTCTTCAAAGTCCAAAGCACCGGTCGGCAATTTGGCGACCTCTAGGCCAAGGCTTTCAAGTTGCGTTGCCATCTTCATCATCAAGTCATTGAGACGGGACACAATGCCGCGCTGAGCGACAATTCCCGGCACCAAGACTAGTGAAAGTCCAATCCGCACCCCATTCCCCAGCACCAACCGGACCACGCCCAACGCCGCCCGCCGCAACGCGTAGGGGTCCTTTGACCCCGTCGGCTTCTCGTCAATTGCCCAGAACCCGGTCAGCGTGTCGATCTTGTCGGCCAGCGCCACGGCGACCGACACAGGCTCGGTCGGGACGGAGTCACTCTCCCCCTTCGGCCGCCAGTGGTCGCGGGCGGCGTCGGCGATGGAGGCTTTCTCCCCCGCCTCCAGCGCGTAGTAGCGGCCCATGACGCCTTGGAGTTCCGGGAACTCGCCCACCATCGCCGAGCGGAGGTCCAGCTTGGCAATCCGCGCGGCGCGCATCGCATCATCGGCATCCGCCCCGACCAAGGGCGCAATTTCCCGCGCGAGGGCCGCAATCCGCTCGATCCGCTCCGCCTGAGACCCCAGCTTCGCCTGGAAGGTCACCGACTTCAGCCCCTCGGCCCACTCACCCATGCCAGTCTTGGCCACCCGCAAGTCATTCTCCCAGAAGAACTTCGCATCACTCAGCCGCGCCGCAAGGACCTTCTGGTTCCCCTTCAGGATCACCGCGCCGCCATCCGGCGCTTCGATATTGGCGACCGTGACAAAGCCCTCGATCCGACCCGTCTTCGGGTTCCGCACAGAAAAGAACTTCTGATGCTCCTTCATGCTCGTCTGCAGCACCTCCGGCGGCAGGCCCAGGAAGGCCTCGCCGATCCGGCCCATGAGCGGGACCGGCCATTCGACCAGCCCCGCGACTTCGGCCAGCAAACCGGGGTCCGCGACGACTTCCATCCCCGCCGCAAAGGCCAGGTTCTGCGCGCCCTGCCAGATCGCGGCCTCACGCTCGGCACTGTCGAGCACGACCTTGGCGCGCTTCAGCTTGACCACGTAGTCGTCAAAGCCCGTGACGGTGAACCGCCCGTTGCCCATGAAGCGGTGGCCCTCGGTGGTGTTCCCGGCCTTGATGCCATCGACCGACAAAGGCACGACCTCTGCCCCGCCCTCATCCGACAGGATGCACAGGACCCTTTGCAACGGCCGGACCCAGCGCAGGGACCCCGACCCCCAGCGCATCGACTTCGGCCAGGGAAAGCCCCGGATCACCGCTTCCAGCACCTCGGCCACGATCTCGTCCGCCGCACGCCCCGGCCTTTCCACCACGGCATAGAAGGTCTCGCCCTTCTTGTCCGCCCGCCGCTCCAGCTGGTCCAAGGTCAATCCGGTCGCGCGCAGGAACCCCTCGACCGCCTGCGCGGGGGCATTGGTCGATGGCCCCTTCCGCTCCTCCCGCACCGGGCGGCTTTCCGCCGTCAGCCCTTCGACCGACAGCACCAGCCTGCGCGGGGTCGAGAACGCGCCCGCCGAGGCATAGGTCAGCCCCGCCTCGACCAGCCCGTCGGTCACCAGCTTCTTCAGGTCCTCCCGCGCACGCCCCTGCATCCGGGCCGGGATTTCCTCGGAGAAGAGTTCGATCAAGAGGTCGGGCATCGGTCGGGTTCCAAACTCAAATCCAGTCGAGATTGACGCGGGTCGGCGGATAGGCCTCGGCAATGGCGGCGCGAAGGGCGGAGTAGCGGGGACGCAGGTCCTTGAACTTGTGTTCGTGGGTTTCGGCGACGGTCAACCGGATGTGCTCGAAATGGCCCCCGTCCAGCATCGCGGACAACAGATCAAGCTCTGCCCCTTCGATGTCCATCTTGACAAAGGCGACCTGGCCGTGCGCTGCGACAAGGTCATCAAGAAAGCGCCGAAAGTCGATGATTGCGACGTCGTGCCCGACGCCTTCGGCAATGTTGGCTCCGCCCGAAATCACCGTACTTTTCACCGAGGCACTGTCCGGATTGGCGTCCCAGTTCGCGGCCCGCATCAGGCGGATGGTGCCTGTTTCGGTTCCCACTGCGGCCGCGTGAAGGCGAACATTGGCGATCCCGGCAAACCGCTCTTCCAGTTTTGCGAAATTGTAGGGGTCGGGCTCGAAGGCGTGAACCACGGCTCCGGATGCCGCCAGCCTTGCGGTGACGTCGCCCCGGTTTGCCCCGCAATCCACGGCGACATCACCGGCTTTCAGCAGCGCCGTCACCCCGAGCATCATTCCTTCGGCCGTGGCCACCTTTACTTTCCGGGCGAACCGGCGTCGAAGCTTCCGGATGGTTTGCTCATCTGGGGTCATGGCTTACTCCCCCAGGCTCCCGTTCAGCTGCTGCCAGGCAAAGGCGCGCCCGTCGGCGAAGACCGCGACCACCCGGTCGACGCCGGGGTGGATGTTCGGTTCGGACAGGAAGGCCAGCGCCTCGCCCGATTCAAGCGCCTTGTCGATAGCTTCGGCATCAAAGCAATCAAATGCGCGCGGCGCGACCAGCGGCTCTGCGGCGGGATAGGGCTTGTAGGTCTCGCTCAGCATGGCAAGCGACAGGGGTGTCGTGAAGCAGGCGCGGAACTTGATCGGCGAGCTTTCCGCGTCGATCCCCTCGATGGCACCGACGACAATCGCTTCGGGCCGGCCGCTCGACAGCGGGACCAGCCGGACCTCTGCGCCGGGCGCGAAGGCGACCGGTTCATAATAGGCCCGCTCGGCCGTGTACCAGAAACCGGCGCCGTAGATCAGCGCCGTAACCACGATAAGCCCGATTGCCAGCCGTCCCGTGTTCATCGATCCGCTCCCGCATCCGTCAACCTGAAAGCTTCTGCGCAGGATTTGGCCAGCGTCCGCACCCGCCCGATATAGGCCTGCCGTTCGGTGACCGAGATCACGCCGCGCGCATCGAGAAGGTTGAAAAGGTGGCTGGCCTTGATCGCCTGGTCATAGGCAGGATGCGCCATGATGATCCTCTTGCCCGACTTCGGGTCGTCCGGCGGGAAGGCAAGCAGCCGCGCGCATTCCTTTTCCGCCGCCTCGAAGTGCCGGAACAGCATCCCGGTGTCCGCCCCGTCAAAGTTGTGGCGGCTGTATTCTTCCTCGGTCTGCCGGAAGATGTCGCCGTAGGTCAGGGCGATGCCCATCGGCGACTGCGGATCGTTGAACGGCATCTCCATCACGTGGTCGATGCCCATCACATACATCGCCAGCCGTTCGAGCCCGTAGGTCAGCTCGCCCGAGACCGGCTTGCAGTCATGCCCGCCGACCTGCTGGAAATAGGTGAACTGGCTGACCTCCATCCCGTCGCACCAGACCTCCCAGCCCAGGCCCCAGGCACCCAGGGTCGGGCTTTCCCAGTCGTCCTCGACAAAGCGGATGTCGTGCAGCGCAAGGTCGATCCCGATGGCCCGCAATGACCCCAAGTACAGGTCCTGCAGGTCGGGCGGCGAGGGTTTGATGATCACCTGATACTGGTAGTAATGCTGCAGCCGGTTGGGGTTCTCGCCATAGCGCCCGTCGGTCGGGCGGCGCGACGGCTGGACATAGGCTGCCGCCCAGGGCTTCGACCCCAGCGAGCGAAGCGTCGTGGCCGGGTGGAACGTGCCCGCGCCGACTTCCATGTCATAGGGCTGCAGGACCGCGCAGCCCCGTGCCGCCCAGTAGGTCTGCAGCCGCAGGATGATCTCCTGAAAGCTTCTTGGCGTCGAAGGGGCGTCGGACTTGGTGGCGGACATGGCGGGCAGGCCTTTGGCGGGGCGAAACTTGCGCCTTCCCTACCGACTGGGGGGCACAGGGTCAATTCCCACCGGAGCCATGCGGTCCGTGCCGGTTTCACCCTTGCCGCGGCCTGTTCCATCACCAGTGTCGGCCCGGACCGCAAACCGATGTCAGGATGCTGCAGTGGCTCGTCCTTTCGCCCATCCGGAGCCGGCGCGCGACCGCGCCGAGGCGCGCCCTTCCTGACGGCTGGGCGACCGGCATGACGGCACTGGTGTCCTGCTGGGACTAGCGCCGCCAGAAGCCGGGCAGCACCATCACCAGGATCGCCAAAAGGCCAAGGCGGCCGAGGATCATGCACAGGGTCATGATCGCGATGGCACCGGGCGGAAAATCGATGAAGGTGCCGGTGCGCTCGACCAGAGGGCCAAAGCCGTAGCCGACATTCCCAAGCGTGGTCCAGACCGCGAACAGGGCGGAAACGGTATCGACCCCCATCAGCGCGATGGCGACGCTCATGGTGCCAAGGATCAGGATATAGCTTGAAACGAAGAGGATCAGGGCGTTCAGCACGTCCTCCTCGACCGCGCGCCCGTCATAGCGGATCGGGTCGATGACCGATGGATTGCCGATCCGCCTCACCTCGCGCCGCAGGACCGCGACGACCAGTTGCACCCGGAAGACCGACAGCCCGGCTGCGGACGACCCCGAACAGGCCCCGATCACCCCGATCACGAAGGCCACCACCAGCATGAACCCGCCCCAGACCGGGAACGACCCCGAGAAGAACCCGGTCGAGGACATGATCGACGTGAGGTTGAAGAGCGACTCGCGGAACACGGATTCGAGCGGTTCTCCGGTGGTCCAGATCCGCCACAGCGTCACCGACAGGACCGCATAGCTCAGCCAGCGCAGATAGGCGCGCACCTGACTGTCCTGCCACAGCGGCCGCGCCTGACCGTTCACCAGCTGGACATAGCGGATGTAGGGCAGGCTGCCGAGGATCATGAACAGCGCCCCGGCATATTCGCCCGCCCCGGCGTATTTGTTGAACGACACGTCCGACGGCGAAAAGCCCCCCGTGGCGATCGTGGCAAAGCCGTTCACCACCGCATCCAGCGCGGTCATGCCGATGGCCGAATAGACCGCGATGCAGGCCACGGTCAGCCCGAGATAGACCACCATCAGCTGCCGGGCGATGTCGGTCGCGCGCGGCAGGGCCTTGCCGAATGTGTCAAAGCCCTCGGTGCGGAAAAACTGCATGCCGCCGACGCGCATCAGCGGCAGGAAGATCATCGCGATGAAGGCGATCCCCAGGCCCCCCAGCCAGTTCAGCATGCCCCGCCAGAGGTTCATGCCGACCGGCAGCTCCTCCAGCCCGTAGATCACCGTGGCCCCGGTGGTGGTGATCCCCGATACCGCCTCGAAGTAGGCGTGCAGGAGCGACAGTCCCGGTGCTCCGATGAAGAAGGGCAAGGCGCCGAAGAACGGGACCAGGAACCAGATGCCGGCGGTCAAGAGATAGGCCTGCCGCGTGTCCAGCGCCTGCCCCAGCGCGTTGCCCGTCGACAGCGTCAGCGCCGCCCCGGTCACCCCGGTCAGGGCGGCCGAAGCGAGGAAGGCATAACCGTTCTCGACCCCGGCGCGCCAGTCGATGATGCCAGGGGCCAGCATCAGGATCGCCAGCACGATCAGGATACGGCCGATGACATAGGCGACGGGGCGGAAGTCTACCATGGTCGGGCATGGCTACGCGCCCCGGGGGTTTGCGTCAATCCGTCCGTCAGCGCGTATGGATCAGGCTTTGGAACAGCCGCGGGTCCAGACTTTCCGCCGCAAAGGTCGCGCCTTCGGTCAGAAGGCTGATCGCGTCGTGGCTGTGCAGGCTTTCCTGATGGCTGGCCAGC
>JBIJDO010000456.1:0-2532 GCA_044344105.1 Tabrizicola sp. | reverse complement strand
GAAATCCCCGATCCGCGGATCGGCCCGCAACCCTTCGCAGAAAAGCCGCGCCGCATCCTCGACAAAGATCGGGTTCGCGGCATTCAATTCGGCAAAGGCCTGCTCGTCCTCGCGCTTCACCATCACCTGCGTCTCGGTCACCACGGCCTTGCGGGCGATCCCGATCAGGTCCTCGACCCAAAGATCGCCCGTCACCGCGACCGACAGCCGCGCGACCGAGCGCTGCGAATGCGGCGTGGCCAGTTGCCCCCGCGTTGCGCGGGCATGTTCCGACAGTTCCAGGCTGCAGGGGCAGGTCGAGGAATAGACATAGTCCAGATGCACGATCCGCTTCCTGACCCCTGCCGTCTCCACCAGCTCCAGCGCGATGTCGTAGTATTGCCAGCCGGTCAGGCCCGACCGCAGCGAGGTCATCTGCATCGGAAAGGCCGTCCGCAGCTGGATGCGCGCGTCGAAGCTGCCAAGGTCGGCCTTGTAGTCCTCCAGCGCCGCCTCGATCACCCCGAACGAAAACTCCCGGTCAGCATGGGCATAGAACGACCGCATGATGCGGCTCATGTTGATGCCCTTCTTCTCGGCCTCCAGGCTGACCGTGCCGGTGACGCTGGTGTCCAGGGTGACCGGCGCGCCGTCACGGGTGGCATAGCGGATCGGCAGGCGGAAGTTCGAGATGCCCACATGCTGGATCCGCGCTTTCGCCCCCCGGATCAGGCTGGACGGACCGTTCTGCAGATCGGGAAGCGACGCGCGGTAAGCCGTATCAGGCTGGAAACCGGCAGGATAGTCCCGCGACAGCACCGGATAGCCCTGCCCCGGCACCAGATAGCCGACCGCCGCATCCAGGCGGGCGATCTCGGCGTCCGAGGATTTTCCGGCCCATTGCCGCAGGGTGGCAAGCGCTGCTTCCGCCTCTTCGCGCGACGGCAGCCGGTCGATGTCCGGGGTATGGATGTTCATGGCAGGGGGTCCTTTCGGTTCCGGCAGGCCCACCGGGACCGCGCCGTCAATTTCCGGAATGTTCTACGGGCTGAGACCGCCCCCGGATCACTCTGGTCCGGGGAAAGCACGCTGAAGATAGGCGCTTTTTCGCAGGGCGCAAGACGGCGGGACGCAGGTCAGGCCAGGCTGAGCGCCTGCGTCAGGTCGCTGATCAGATCGCCCGCATCCTCCAGGCCCAGCGACAGGCGGATCAGGCCGGGGGTGATCCCCAGCGCATCCTTCTGGTCCTGCGGCAAGCGCTGGTGCGTGGTCGTCGCGGGATGGGTCGCGATGGTCTTGGCATCGCCGAGGTTGTTGGAAATCCGCGCGATCTCCAGCGCGTTCAGGAGGCGGAAAGCCGCATCCTTGCCGCCCCTGACCTCGAAGGTGACCAGCGTGCCGCCACTGCCCATCTGCGCCATGGCCAGGTCGTGCTGGGGATGGCTGGCAAGACCCGGATAGATCACCCTTGCCACTTTCGCATGCCCCTCCAGCGCCCGCGCCACCGCCAGCGCCGTATCGGCCATCGCCCGGCAGCGCAGGTCCAGGGTCGCCATGCCGTTCAGATGCATCCAGGCGGTGAACGGGCTCATCGAGCCGCCGGTGTGCTTCATGTAGGGCTCAAGCACCTTGCGGATGAAGTCGCGGCTGGCGCAGACCACGCCCCCCAGCGCCCGACCCTGCCCGTCGATGTGCTTGGTGGTGGAATAGACCACGACATCGGCGCCCTGGCTGACCGCACGGGAAAAGATCGGCGTGGCAAAGACGTTGTCGCAGATGACGAGCGCCCCCGCCGCATGGGCGATCGCGGACACGGCCCGGATGTCCACCAGCTCCAGCGTCGGGTTCGACATGGACTCGAAGAACACCGCCTTCGTGCCGGGCGTGACCGCCTTTCGCCACTGATCCAGGTCCGCGCCGTCCACAAAGCTCACCCGGACCCCGAACTTCTGCAGCACCTCTTCCAGCACGTAAAGACAGGACCCGAACAGGGCCCGCGACGACACCACGTGATCGCCCGCGCGCAGACAGGACATCAGCGCCCCCGAAACCGCCGCCATCCCGCTGGCGGTGGCAAACGCATCTTCCGTGCCCTCCAGCGCGGCGATGCGTTCCTCGAACATCCGCGTCGTGGGGTTGCCGTAACGGGCATAGATGAACTCGTCCTCGCCCGCCTTGAGGAAGCGCGCCTCGGCCGCCTCTGCCGTCGGGTAGACGAAGCCTTGCGTCAGGAAGATCGCCTCGGCCATCTCGCCATACTGGCTGCGGCGGATGCCTTCGTGCACAAGCTGCGTGCGGGTGTTCCAGTCCTTCGACATCATGCGGCCTCCCGGCCAAGAAAAAGCCCCGGACACGCAAAAGGTGCCGGGGCAATGCCCTTCACCTCTTTAGCGGCTTGTTTAACGTGGCCCGCAATCCGGTAACAAAGCGCCACGTAGCCGACATACGCCCGCCGCTGACCATGGTCAACCCGCCACACCATGCCTTGCGTCATGCCTGCGTCACGCGAACGTCACGGCATCGTTTCCGCATTGCGGCATCAGGCTGGAAAAG
>JBIJDO010000033.1:0-13325 GCA_044344105.1 Tabrizicola sp. | reverse complement strand
TGGGCAGCGGTAAAGACGCCAGGCAGAAGCTCGGCCACCGTCATCACCCGTTCCTTGCCGTCGGTGGTGCAGAGCGTCACCCGCACCTCCTGCGCCGCGAACTCTGCGATCTTCTGACGGCACCCACCGCAAGGGGGCACGGGGTCGGGGCTGTCGGCGATGACCAGAACCTCGGCGATCCGGCTGTCGCCCGCGGCGATCATCGCGGCGATGGCTCCGGCTTCGGCGCAGGTGCCTTCGGGGTAGGCCACGTTCTCGACATTGCAGCCGACATGCACCGCCCCGGAGGTCGCCCGCAGCGCCGCCCCGACCTTGAACCGAGAATAGGGCGCATAGGCCCGCTCCCGAACCGCCGTCGCCGCCGCAAGAAGCGTCATGGCATCCTCCCTGACCATTTGGTCAGAGTGTGAGCCGAGGGCGCGGTTTCTGCAAGCAGGTCGCTCGTCGATGACTTCGTCTCTCCTCGCCGGCCTCCCGACGAGAAGACGAAGTCGAACGAGGAGGCGTTATGCGGAAACCAGCCGCGTCGGCGGGTTGCCGGGCAACGTGACTTCCAGAAGTTCCAGGTCCGCCGTCGCGTCGCTGTAGCGCGTCGCCAGGCCCGGCGGGATCACGAAGGCATCGCCCGGCGAGAGGCGGTAAGGGTCCTTGCCTTCGCCCTCCAGCGTCATCGCGCCGGTCATGACGAAGCTGAACAGGATGTCGCCGTCATGTGCGGTCCAGAGTGAGGGTTCTCCGGTCGGCCGTGCGACCATCACCGAAGCGACGCCCCTTGTTGCCGCATGGATCGTGGTGTCCCGCGCCTTGAAGCCGGGGATGCGGAACGGATGGAACGTCCCCTCGCGGCCGATGTCGTGCACGAAGCGCTGGCCGTCCCATTCCCGGTCCGGCCGGTACTGCGGCGTTGGCAGGCTCATCTCGTGATCGATCTCGGTCACGTGATCCGCCGGGACGCCGATCTCCACCACCTGCACGCCTTCGGACTGCAGCACCTTGTGCCGGATGCCCGGTGGCTGGATGAAGCAATCCCCGGCATGGATGCGACGGATGCCGCCCTGATCCTCGTAAAGGACATCGACCCAGCCCGCGACGCAGAAGATCAACTGGAAGCCGACCTTGTGGAAATGCACCATGTCCGGCACCGGCCCGTCCGGCACGCGGATGTGGCTGGCGATCATCGCCCCGCCCAGACGGCTCGGGATCAGGTCGCGGTACTCCATCCCCGCGCGGCCGATCACCCAGGGGGCCTGATCTGCCAGACGGCGCACAACGAAGGCATGCTCGGTCGCGGGCGTGACCACCGGCGGGTGCAGCACGTCAACCTCGATCCGGGTGCCGTTCGGGGCGGTCAACGCCTTCGCCCCTCCGGCGAATTCCGGATCATCGGTCAGGATGCGCAGCGTGCCGGGTGCCTCGACCGCGCCCTTCTCGATCCGAAGGCGCAGGCCGTGGCCCGACAGCACTGCAACCTCGGGATTGTCGGCGGGAAAGATCATGTCCAGCCGGAAACCAAGCGTCCTGGTGTAGAACGGCAGGTCGTCCCGCAGTTCCCGCGTCGGCAGCCGGACCTCTGCCCTGATCTCTGCCGGCATCCCGGTCGCAGTCGTTTCCGTCATGGCATTCCCCGTGCTATGGCGGCATGGTGAATTCCAAGGCGGCGATTTGCAAGCCGGGGCAGAAACGGCTTCAAGCGAAGTCGAATGGAAGAACGGAAGGAATTGGTTTAACACTAAACCAGTTCTGCGGGAGGGACGGATGACCGACGACCGGCATGACGAGGCAAGGCAGGCGGCGCGGCAGGCGGCACTCGATTACCACGAGTTTCCAGAGCCCGGAAAGCTGGAGATTCGCGCGACCAAGCCCCTTGCCAACGGCCGCGACCTCGCCCGTGCCTATTCCCCCGGAGTCGCGGAGGCGTGTCTTGAGATCAAGGCCGACCCCGCAACCGCCAGCCGCTATACGTCGAAGGGCAACCTCGTCGCCGTCATCTCGAACGGCACCGCGGTCCTTGGCCTTGGCAATATCGGCGCGCTGGCGTCGAAGCCGGTGATGGAGGGCAAGGCCGTCCTCTTCAAGAAATTCGCCAACATCGACTGCTTCGACATCGAGGTGAACGAACCCGACCCGGTCAAGCTGGCCGAAATCGTCTGCGCGCTGGAACCGACCTTCGGCGCGGTGAACCTTGAAGACATCAAGGCCCCCGACTGCTTCATCGTCGAAAAGCTGTGCCGCGAGAGGATGAACATCCCCGTTTTCCATGACGACCAGCACGGCACGGCCATCGTGGTCGGGGCCGCCGCGACCAACGCGATGATCGTGGCGGGCAAGCGCTTTGCCGACATCAAGGTCGTCTCCACCGGCGGCGGGGCGGCGGGGATCGCCTGTCTGGAAATGCTGGTGAAACTCGGCGTCCGGCGCGAGAACGTCTGGCTCTGTGACCTCGAGGGCCTCGTCTACGAGGGCCGCACCGCGCAGATGACCCCGCAGAAGGACGCCTTTGCCCAAGGGACCAAGCCCGCCACGCTGGCCGATGTCATCCAGGGCGCGGACCTCTTCCTCGGCCTCTCCGGCCCCGGCGTCCTGACGCAAGCCATGGTCCGGGCGATGGCCGCGAACCCCATCATCTTCGCGCTTGCCAACCCCACGCCGGAAATCCTGCCCGATTCCGTCCGCGAGGTCGCCCCCACCGCGATCATCGCCACCGGGCGCAGTGATTTTCCCAATCAGGTCAACAACGTCCTTTGCTTTCCCTTCATCTTCCGGGGTGCGCTTGACGTGGGCGCCACCACGATCAACGACGCGATGGAACTGGCCTGCATCGAAGGCATCGCCGCCCTCGCCCGCGCCACCACATCCGCCGAAGCCGCCGCCGCCTACCGGGGCGAGACGCTCAGCTTCGGCCCCGACTACCTGATCCCCAAACCCTTCGATCCAAGGCTGATCGGCGTCGTCGCCTCTGCCGTCGCCCGCGCCGCGATGGAAACCGGCGTCGCCACCCGCCCCCTGGAGGACCTCGACGCCTACAAGCGCAAGCTTGACGGATCGGTCTACAAATCCGCCCTCCTGATGCGTCCGGTGTTCGAGGCGTCGAAGCTTGCCACCCGCCGCATCGTCTTTGCCGAAGGCGAGGATGAGCGGGTCCTGCGCGCCGCCAACGCGATGCTGGAGGAAACCACCGACCTTCCCATCCTGATCGGCCGCCCCGAAGTGGTCGAGGCGCGCTGCGAACGCTATGGCCTGCCGATCCGTCCGGGGCGCGACTTCCATCTGGTGAACCCCGAAAACGACCACCGCTACCGCGACTACTGGGGCACCTACCATGAGCTGATGGCCCGGCAGGGCGTGACACCCGACACGGCCCGCGCGGTGATGCGCACCAATTCGACCGCGATCGCCGCGATCATGGTCCACCGCGAGGAGGCCGACAGCATGATCTGCGGCACGTTCGGGCAGTTCAACTGGCACCTGGGCTATGTCCGCCAGATCCTTGCGCGCGGGGGCCTGCATCCGGTGGCCGCGCTTTCCCTGATGATCCTGGAGGATGGCCCCCTCTTCATCGCCGACACCCATGTCCATTCCGAACCGACCCCCGACCAGATCACCGAGACGGTCATCGGCGCCGCCCGCCATGTCCGCCGCTTCGGCGTGACCCCGAAGATCGCGCTCTGCACGCAAAGCCAGTTCGGCAACATGGACAACGCAAGCGCCCGCCGGATGCGCGACGCGCTGGAGCGTCTGGACGCCCGTCAGCCCGATTTCGCCTATGAAGGCGAGATGAACCTGGATGCAGCGCTTGACCAGTCGATCCGCGACCGCCTGTTGCCGGGCAGCCGCTACGAAGGCGCGGCCAACGTGCTTGTCTTCGCCTCGTCCGAAGTGGCCTCGGGCGTCCGCAACATCCTGAAGGTCAAGGCGGGCGGGCTTGAGGTCGGGCCGATCCTGATGGGCATGGGCAACCGCGCCCATGTCGTCACCCCCGCCATCACCGCGCGCGGCCTTCTGAACATGTCCGCCATCGCGGGGACCCCGGTCGCGCATTACGGGTGATCGACCCAAGGCCTGGCAGGCGCTGCCGGAAGCCGTCCCGCAATCGCGTTTACCCTGCGCCTGACGCCGGGCTGGACTCGGGCTCCGGCCTGAGTCACACTTTGCATTATGCAAAGATCCCTGCTCCCCGGTCCGCTGTCCCGATGACCCTGCCGGGCCAGACCTCTGCCACGTCCCGGTCCGAGGCGCTCAGCGACCTGCGGCAGGCCGTGCATGCCTTTTCCGGTTTCGCCGAGACCCCCGCCCATCATGCCGATCTGGCCCTGATCGAAGAGGCCATCACCCGCCTTGCCGCGCCGGCCACCAGCGCTCCGGTCGAGATCAGGGAATTCGACCCGTCACGGCTGACGCATCTGATGGATCTGACCGGCCCGGATCTCGCGCAGGAATTGCTGGTCCGGCTGACCGAAGACCTAGCCGGCGTCCTGGAGGTCGTCGAAAACGAACGGGTCGCCAGTGACTGGAAGCGCCTCCGTGAGGCGACCCATGTGCTGATCTCGCTGTCCGGCTCGGTCGGGGCGCTGTCGTTGCAGGCCATGGCCGAGGCGCTGAATGCCGCGGCCCACCGGCAGGACCAGGAGGCTTCCGTGGCGATCCTGCCTGCGCTGACCCAGGAATTGCAGGCGCTGATCGCCTATGTCCGCGCCACTCAAGCCTCAGGCAGACCCGCAGCATGAAATCCTCGAACGGCAGCGCGCGCCCCTCGGTCCTCCTGATCGAAGACACGCTTTCCCTGCAGATGGTCTACCGGTCGATCCTTGCCACCGCCGGGCACCGGGTGGTTGTCGCGGGCACCGCCGAAGACGGGCTGGCGCAGTTTCGCGCCCACCGGCCGCAAGTGGTGCTTCTGGACCTCGTCCTGCCCGACCGCGACGGGCTTCTGGTGATGCAGGACATGCTGACCCAGGAACCCGAAACCCGGGTGATCGCGATCACCGCCAACGGCTCGGTCAACCGCGCGGTCGAGGCGATGCGCGCCGGGGCGCACGACTTTCTGGTCAAGCCCTTCGAAGAGGGCCGGTTTCTGGCAACCGTCCAGAATGCGCTGGCCGAGGCCAATGCCCAGAGCAACCCGCCTGCCCCGGTCCAGCGCGCCCGCGATCCCGTCGAGGTCAGCGAGGCATCGTCGGGCTTCATCGGCTCGTCCGACGCGATGCGGCGCATCCACGGCACGATCTCCTCGGTGGCCCGGTCGATGGCCACGGTGTTCATCACCGGGGAAAGTGGCACCGGCAAAGAGCTTTGCGCCCTGGCGGTCCATGCCCATTCCGGGCGCGCGGCGGGCCCGTTCATCGCGCTGAACTGCGGGGCGATCCCGCAGGACCTCTTGGAAAGCGAAGTCTTCGGCCATGTGAAGGGCAGCTTCACCGGGGCCATTTCCGACAAGCCGGGGGCGGCGGCGGCGGCGGACGGCGGCACGCTGTTCCTGGACGAGATCTGCGAGATGGCCCCGGCGCTCCAGACCAAGCTTCTGCGCTTCCTGCAGACCTCCACGGTGCAGCCGGTGGGGGCGACACGACCGCGCAAGGTGAACGTCCGCATCGTCTGCGCCACCAACCGCGATCCCCTCGACGCCGTCCGCCGCGGCCATTTCCGCGAGGACCTCTACTACCGGCTCTATGTCGTGCCGATCCACATGCCCCCGCTGCGCGACCGGGGCGAGGATGTGCTGGAAATCGCCGAAACCGCCCTCACCCGCTTCGCCCAGGAAGAGGGCCGCCCGTTCCACGGCCTTGACCCGCAGGTCCGCGCCCTGTTGCCGACGCTGCCCTGGCCGGGAAATGTCCGCCAGCTTCTGAACGTCATGCGCAATGTCGTCGTCCTGAACCCCGGCGGCTGGGTCACGCCCGAAATGCTGCCCCCCGGCCTTGCCGACGAAGCCCTGCTGCCCGAACTGGCACCGATACCCGAGCTGGCGCGCGATGAAACCACCCCGGCCTCGCTGGTCGGCCTGACCCTCGCCGATGCCGAACGCCGTCTGATCGAGGCGACGCTCGCACATCATGGCGGGTCGATCCCGAAAGCGGCGCGGGTGCTCGATGTCTCGCCCTCCACGCTGTACCGCAAGATCGAGGCCTGGAACGCCAAGGCTTCCTGAAGCGTCGCGCCACACCCGATCCCGCGACGAGAAGACGCAGTCGAACGAGGAGCCGTCCCTCAGACGAACTGCTCGCCGATCAGCCGTTCCTCCAGCCCATGCCCCGGGTCGAACAAAAGCCGGTGCGTCACCGACCGGTCCGACCGGACCTCGACGCTCACCACATCCCGCACCGAGGACCGGCTGTCCGCATCGGCCATCACCGGGCGCTTCTCCGCCTCGATCACCTCGAACCGCACCACCGCGCTCGACGGCAAAAGCGCCCCCCGCCAGCGCCGGGGCCGGAACGCCGCCATCGCCGTCAGTGCCAGCACGTCCGACCCGATCGGCAGGATCGGACCATGCGCGGAGTAGTTGTAGGCCGTCGACCCCGCCGGAGTGGCCACCAGCGCCCCGTCGCACACCAGTTCCGCCAGCCGCTCGCGCCCGTCGACCAGCACCCGCAGCTTGGCCGCCTGCGGACCCTGGCGCAGAAGCGACACCTCGTTGATCGCCAGTGCCGTCGTCACCCTGCCCCGCACCGTCTCGGCCTGCATCACCAGGGGGCTGATCGCGGTTTCTTCCGCCGCCTGCAGCCGGTCGGGCAGCCCCTCCACCAGATAGGCGTTCATCAGAAACCCGATGGTGCCGCAGTTCATCCCGTAGACCGGCAGCCGCTGGCCATGCGTCGCGTGCAGGGTCTGCAGCATGAACCCGTCGCCGCCCAGGGCCACGATCACCTCGGCCGACCGCGCCTCGCTTTGCCCATAGGCCCGCGTCAGCACTTCCAGCGCCGCCATTGCGGCGGGGGCTTTCGAGGCCGTGAACCGGATCCGCTTTCGCTGCATCGCGCTGCCATTCCTGCCGCCGCTCCAAAGTCTTGGCCGCGCGCGCCCGCAAACTCAACCCCTGCCCCGCGGTTTCCGACCGGTGTCGGGCATTTCCGCCCGGCAAGAATATTTCGCCGCTCCGGCGGAACAGGTCGTTTTCTTGCCTTTCCTGACGGCAACCCGTGCTCTAAATAGCGCCGAACCCTTCCCGGCCAGAGGACATCAGGATGAACGTTTCGCACCGCGACACCGGCTTTTTCACCGAACCCCTGGCCTCGCGCGACCCCGAGCTTTTCGGCGCCATCCGCCAGGAGCTTGGCCGCCAACGCCACGAGATCGAACTGATCGCCTCGGAGAACATCGTCTCCCGCGCCGTGATGGAGGCGCAGGGCTCGGTGATGACCAACAAATACGCCGAAGGCTATCCCGGCAAGCGCTACTATGGCGGCTGCCAGTTTGTCGATGTGGCCGAGAACCTCGCCATCGACCGCGCCTGCCAGCTGTTCGGCTGCTCTTTCGCCAACGTCCAGCCGAACTCCGGTTCCCAGGCCAACCAGGGCGTCTTCCAGGCGCTGATCAGGCCCGGCGACACCATCCTCGGCATGTCCCTCGACGCGGGCGGCCATCTGACCCATGGTGCGGCCCCGAACCAGTCCGGTAAGTGGTTCAAGGCCGTCCAGTATGGCGTCCGCAAGCAGGACCTGACGCTCGACTACGACCAGTTGGCCGAGCTTGCGACCGAGCACAGGCCGAAGCTGATCATCGCGGGCGGCTCGGCCATCCCCCGGATCATCGACTTCGCCAGGATGCGTGCGGTTGCCGACAGCGTCGGTGCCTACCTCCTCGTCGACATGGCCCATTTCGCCGGTCTCGTGGCGGCGGGCCTTTACCCCAGCCCCTTCCCCTACGCCCATGTCGCCACCACCACCACCCACAAGACCCTGCGCGGCCCGCGTGGCGGGATGATCCTGACGAACGACGAGGACATCGCCAGACGCGTCAATTCGGCGATCTTCCCCGGCATCCAGGGCGGCCCGCTGATGCACGTCATCGCCGCCAAGGCCGTGGCCTTCGGCGAAGCGCTGCGCCCGGAGTTCAAGACCTACCAACAGCAGGTCGTGAAAAATGCGCAGGGGCTGGCGGACGCGTTGATGAAGGGCGGCCTCGACATCGTCACCGGCGGCACCGACACGCACCTGATGCTCGTCGACCTGCGCCCGAAGGGCGTGAAGGGCAACGCGACCGAAAAGGCCCTGGGCCGCGCCCACATCACCTGCAACAAGAACGGCATCCCCTTTGACACCGAAAAGCCGACGATCACCTCCGGCGTCCGCCTCGGCACCCCCGCAGGAACGACGCGCGGCTTCGGAGAACCCGAGTTCCGCCAGATCGGCCGCTGGATCATCGAAGTGACCGAGGGCCTGGCGAAGAACGGCGAAGACGGCAACGGCGCGGTCGAGGCCAAGGTCAAGGCCGAGGTCGAGGCGCTGTGTGCGCGCTTCCCGATCTACCCGGAGCTGTAAGGCCGACGCATCCCCATCGTAGGGTGCGCTACAGCGCACCTCGCAGCACCCGCCGCCCCAAAGCGGCGGGTCTCTTGGTACCCCACTGTAGCCCTCAGCGACATTTCCCTTGACTTCCCGCGCCGTGTAGCCCATAGCTACATCATGAAGCAGGTCAGCTACACCAGGGTCGCGATCCGGGCCTTGCGCCGAATGCCCGCAAACACCGCCACGCTGATCCGCTCCAAGATCGAGGCCTACGCCACAGACCCCGCCTCCCAATCCAACAACGTCACGGCGTTGCAGGGCCGGACCGGCATCAGGCTTCGGGTCGGCGACTGGCGGGTCATCATGGACGACCAGGGCAACGTCCTCGCCATTCTGGACATCGGCCCCCGCGGCGGCATCTACGACTGAAGGGAACAGCAATGAACGAACTCGTCACCATCCCCCGCGCCGAATACGACCGCCTCCGCGCCGCCGCCGAGGACCTTGGCGACCTGCAGGCCCACGACCGCGCGATGGCAGACCTTGCCGCGGGCACGGACGAACTGATCCCGGCGGACTACGCGAACCGGCTCCTCGAAGGCGACAGCCCCCTGCGCGTCTACCGCGACCTGCGCGGCCTGACCCAGTCCGCCCTCGCCGAAAGGGCCGGGGTCAACCGCGTGACCGTTGCCGAGATCGAGACCGGCCGCAAACACGGCTCGGTCGCCACGCTGCGGTCTCTTGCCAAGGCCCTGAATGTCACGCTGGACGATCTGGCCGCCTGACCGCCCAGCCCTTTCACCTGGCACCAAATATCCCCGCCGGAGGCCCTTCGCCGAGCCGTTGTGCGGACCTACGCAAAACGGCGAGACAAAAGGACTTCGCGCGGCACGCGCTCAATCTGATTGACCCGCATCGACAAACCCACCTTGACGCCCGGACCTCCCGCCGGTCACATCTCCCGGCCCGACCGGAGCCGTCATGACCACCCCCGACACCCGCTCCCTCGAACACCGCATGGGCGACTGGGCCCGCGCCCGGCTCCCCTTCGCGGTGGCCGAGCTTGTCATGTTCGTCCTGAAACAGGGTTGGGCCTGCCTCTTCGGCGGGCTCCTCCTCCTCGCCATCATCGCCACCAAGCTGATCTGGCAGCCCGACTGGCCGCTCCACCGCTACGACGCGCTCTTCCTCTTCGCCATCGCCACGCAAGTCATCTTCCTGTGGGCGAAACTCGAAACCTGGGAGGAAGCCCGCATCATCCTCCTCTTCCACCTCACCGGCACCGCGATGGAGTGGTTCAAGGTTGATGCCGGGTCCTGGGCCTACCCCGAGCCCGGCCTTTTCAAGCTGATGGGCGTGCCCCTCTTCTCCGGTTTCATGTATGCCGCCGTCGGCAGCTACATGGCCCGCGTGATCCGGGTCTTCGACATGGCGTTCGCGCCCTATCCGCGGTTCGGGCTGACCGTCCTCCTGGCCGTGGCGATCTACGTCAACTTCTTCGCACAACACTTCCTGCCCGACATCCGCTATGCGCTCTTTGCGGCCACCATCGAGCTTTACTGGCGCACCCGAATCTGGTTCCGCATCCACGACCGGCACTGGTGGATGCCCCTGCCCGTCGCGGCCTTCCTCTCGGCCCTGGCCCTCTGGTTGGCCGAGAATGTCGGCACCGCCACCGGCACCTGGATCTACTCTGGCCAGAGCCGCGGCGACATGGTCAGCCTGGCAAAGCTCGGCTCCTGGTACCTGCTTCTGTATGTCGCCTTCGTGACCGTGACCCTTGTCACGCGCCGGGCGCTGTCAGCTCGACCGCTCGACCTTGGGTCGGGTCGGCCAAAGGTTGCCAATCCGTAAACGCCCACAGACAAACCCTTGTTTTCATTGCATTGGGCAGCCTGTCCACGCGTGGGCAGCCCCTAGAAATACCCGCGCCAGGCCAGAAAGCCGAACAGCGCGGCCGCAAGGACCAGCACCCCAAGTCCGACCGACCCGATCATCCCCGCGAACAGGTCCCGCCGC
The DNA here is from genome assembly GCA_044344105.1 of Tabrizicola sp. GTDB lineage: Bacteria > Pseudomonadota > Alphaproteobacteria > Rhodobacterales > Rhodobacteraceae > Tabrizicola. The sequence continues at coordinate 2,862 of JBIJDO010000033.1, read as the reverse complement.
CGCCCGACCGGATCGATCGCGATCAGGTGTTTCAGGCAGGTGTCATAGGCCTCGGCGACCTCGCCCATGTCGACCTGGCCCAGAAGCTTGGGGTTCTGCGCCTTCTGCGACGCCGCAGCCAGCAGCCGGCCGCTGTCGCGGACCTTCTTCGGCAACAGACGACCCGCCCGCTTCAGCTTGGCCGAAAGGTCGCGCCCGCCGAGGCCCAGCCTCTCTTCCAGAAGCTGCGCCACCCGATCCGCCATCTGCTGGATCGTCACCGCACTCATGCCTGCACCCTCCGCCTCATGGAGGCGAACCTAGAAGCGATTGGCCCCCGGTTCAACCGCTCTGGCCTGAAGCGGTCGAAATCGCTATGGAAATTGCATGCTCGCCACGATCCGTCATCCCGCCACCACCGCACCGACGGCTCCGACCCTTGTCATCGCCCACGGGCTTTACGGGTCCGGGCGGAACTGGGGCGTCATCGCCCGCCGCCTGGCCGACCGGCGCGATGTGGTGGCCGTCGACATGCGCAACCACGGCGACAGCCCCAGGTTCCCGACCCACGGCTATCCCGACATGGCCGGTGATCTGGCCGAGGTGATCAACAGCCTTGGGGCACCGGTCGATCTGCTGGGCCATTCGATGGGCGGCAAGGCGGCGATGCAGCTTGCGCTGACCCGCCCCGACCTGATCCGCCGCCTGATCGTCGCCGACATCGCCCCGGTCGCCTACGCCCATGACCAGACCCGGAACGCACAGGCCATGGCGAGCCTCGACCTGTCGCGGATCACCACGCGGGCCGAAGCGGACGAGGCGCTGTCCCGCCAAATCGACGACCCGGCCTTGCGCGCGTTCTTCCTGCAGTCGCTGGACCTGCGGGCCAAACCACCGCGCTGGAAACTGAATCTGCCGGTGCTCGAAGCCGAGATGACGAAGATCGTCGGCTGGCCGGGCACGCAAGGCCCGTTTCCGCGTGGCGCACTTTTTCTGACCGGGGCCTTGTCCCGGTACGTCCTGCCGGAACACCGCGAGGCGATCCGCGCGCTTTTCCCCAAGTCGCGTTTCGCAAGAATCCCAGATGCCGGCCACTGGCTTCACGCCGAAAAACCGCGCGAATTCGAGGAAACCGTCCGGGTGTTCCTGGAGGCCGGACCGGCAGCCTCGTAGGGTGTGCTACAGCGCACCACGCCGCGTTGGCTAGGAAACGTCGAGAATCTTGCGCAAATCAGCCGCGTCCAGCAGGACCGGATTGCCCTTCATCGACGACGCCGCCAGCGCCGCCGACGCGATCTCGGCATGGGTTTCCGGTGCGACCCCAAGCGCCTGCAACTCCGGCAACCCGGCCGCTTGCGCCCAGGCCTGCAGGGCCGTCGGAGCATCCCTGGCAGTCGAGCCAAGCACCTCGGCCAGGATCGCGCAGACCTCGTCCAGCCGGGCGCGGGCCGCACCGGACGCCGCCGCCCGGTTCGCCGCCAGAACCGGGCCGAGGAGCGCGCCGCAGATCGCCCCGTGCGCGGCCCCGGTCATGCCGCCGATCACCCCGGCCAAGCCATGCACCGCGCCAAGCCCGGCGTTTGCCAAAGCCAGCCCGCCGCTCAGGCTGACCCAGGCCATCCGGTCCCGCGCGTCCGGGTCCTCACCCTCCATCAACCGCATCAGCGCCTGCATCCCGATGCCGATCTCTGGCCGCGAAAGCGCGTCGGAAAAGGGGGTGGCTTTGACCGAGACGAAGGGCTCGATCACCTGGGTGACCGCGTCCAGACCCGAGGCGAGCGTCACCGAACCGGGGCAATGATCCGTCAGCGCCGGATCGACAATCGCCAGCCGCGCGACCATCCGGTCATCGCGAAGGCTGACCTTGCGGCCGGAAACCGCGATCACCGCGTTCTTCGTGACCTCGGCCCCCGTTCCCGCCGTCGTCGGCAGAGCGATGAAGGGCAGGGGCGGCAGCGCCAGCGGCAGGCCGTGACCGACCACCTCCAGATGCGCCATCGGTCCATCCGGTGCCGGGATCAGGGCGGCGAGCGCCTTGCCGAAGTCGAGCGCGGCCCCGCCCCCCAGGGCGGCCACCCAGGCGGGGCGATGCCTGCGTGACGGGACAAGGGCCGCTTCCAGATCGTCCAGCGTCGGCTCCCCCGCACAGGGCAGGGGCAGCACATCCGGGCCAAGGGCCTGCACCAGCCAGTCCGCCCGCTTCGGGTTCGCCCCGTGGACGACCACCCCGCGCGGCCCGAAGGCGCGGATCAGGGCGGGGGCCTTCGCCGCCTCGCCCCGGCCAAAGAGGATGCGGCCCGGCGCGGTGATTCCGAAAGGCGTCACAGGCTCATCGTGGCGGCGATGGCCTTGCCCCAGCGGGCATATTTCGCGTCACGTGTGGCGGGGTCCATCGCGGGGGCGAAGCGGCGGTCGAGCGCCCAGGACTTGGCGAACTCTTCCGGCCCGCCCATCACACCCGCCTGCATCGCGGCAAGGTAGGCGGCCCCGAGGGCGGTCGTCTCCGTCACCTTCGGGCGGTCCACCGGCGCTCCGAGGATGTCGGACAGGAACTGCATGGTCCAGTCGCTGGCGGTCATGCCCCCGTCGACCCGCAGGACCCCGTCCGCCGCGGCCCCCCAGTCGGCCCGCATCGCCATCAGAAGGTCGCGGGTCTGGTAGCCGACGCTTTCCAGTGCCGCGCGGGCAAGCTCGGCCGGGCCGGAGTTGCGGGTCAGCCCGTAGATCGCCCCCCGGCAGTCCGGCCGCCAGTAGGGCGCGCCAAGGCCGGTGAAGGCGGGGACGAGGATCACGCCCTGCGCTTCCTCGGCGGTCTCGGCGAGGGGCTGGGTCTCCTTCGCCTCGCGGATGACCTTCAACCCGTCCCGCAGCCACTGGACCACC
>JBIJDO010000335.1:0-3727 GCA_044344105.1 Tabrizicola sp. | reverse complement strand
AGAGGCCCAGAAGCCCGCCGGTGGTCAGCTTCAGCCAGCCGGGCTGCTGCAAGGCGCGGATCGTGGCCATCAGCGTGGTCCCCAAATCATCTTGAACCCCTGTGCTGCCGATAGGTGTGCCGCAGAAGCGGGATGAGAAGGATCACGATCCCGATCATGGTCAGCATCGAAGAGGCGCTGGCCCGGCTCACGGCCCGGGTGCCGGTGCCGTCGGGGGTGAGAAAATCGTAAGTGAGGTACTGAAGCGAGATCACGTAGGCCTCGGACCGGAAACCGATGATCTCTTCGAAGACGCGGTAGGCGTCCATCAGGTGGATCAGGGCCACGAAGACGATCAGCGGCATCAGATGCGGGAGCACCACATAGCGCAGGCGCTGGGTGCGGGTGGCGCCGTCGATCAGTGCGGCCTCGACCGCGTCCTGGTTCACGGATTGGAGCCCTGCGTAGAAGATGACGAAGGCAAAGGGTGCGACGTGCCAGACGCGGAAGAACATCATCAGGATCTCGATCGTCCAGCCCTGCGCGAACATCGAGATGTCGGTGCCGGTGTAGGCCTCCATCAGCCGGGTCAGGATGCCGTCACCGACAAAGAGCCAGCGGATCGCAAGCGCGCCGATGACCGGCGTGATGATGAACGGAAGGAGCGTGACAAAGATCACCGGGCCGCGAATGCTGCGCGTCAGGCTGTTGACGGCAAGGGCCAGGCCAAGGCCGACGCAGATCACCAGAGGCAGGGTGATGAAGGTGAAGGTCAGCGTGAAGCGGAGCGCGCGCCAGAAGTCGATGGCCAGAAGCGCGCCGAAGTCGAAAGCGGAGATCGCGGCCCAGGCGCGGGCGGGTTCCAGGACATTTGCATAGTTCTGCCAGCCGACGAACCGGGTTTCCTGAACCACGCGCCCGCTGTCGTCGAGCACGGGCTGGATCTTCGTCTCTTCGACGCAGGTCTGGCCGGTAAAGCCGGGGGTGCAGGTCTCGACGGTGATCGCTTCCGTCAGGGGTTGGGTCAGCGTGAAGCTCTGCCACAACACGCTGACCAGCGGGAATGCGATGAAGACAAGCATCATCACCAGGGAGGGCGCGATGAACCAGGCGAAGGTGCGGGCGCGCATGAGCGTCAGTCCGAAGAGGGAAAGGTCCCCGGGCGGGGGAGCGCCGCCCGGGGGTCGCGGGTGAGCCGCATCACTTGAGAATGCCGGCTTCCTTGGCGGCGGTCATGTATTCCGCCTCGATCGCGGCCAGCGTGTCGGCGGCGGACTTTTCGCCGGTGAAGAACGCGGCGACCTGGTTGCCGATGGCGCCGTGCATGATCCCTTGCGCCGTGGTCGAAGGATAGCTCGGCGGCGGCGGGTTGGCACCGGCGGTGGCGATCGCGCCTGCGGCGAGACGCCCCGGCACATAGCCCGGGATCAGCCAGATCGCATCGTCGTTGTTCGCCGTGACCATTTCGCTGTCGAGCCCTTCCATCGCGACCTTGAAGGCGGCCTCGGCCTCGGCGTCGGTGATGTTGGCGGCAATCACGATCCCGTCCCACCACAGCGTCGTCGCCGGAGCCCCGCCCGCCATGATCATCGGCGCGGGCGACCCGTCCACCTTGCCGACAACCTGGCTTTCGGCCGCATCATCCATCGCCCCGCCGCGGCTGGCCCAGAGGTTGGCCATCGCGATCTTGCCCTGCTGGAACTGCTGCTGGACATAGGTCGAGTCCGAGGTCAGGTATTCGGGATCCATGTAGGCGGTCAGGGCCTTCATGGTTTCCAGCGTCTTCACGCCGTTTTCGTTGTTGATGTTGGGGGTCCCGTCGGCGTTCACCATCGGCTGGGCGAAGCCCATGTACATGTTGTTGAAATCCTGGGCCAGGTTCCAGCCCGCCTTGAACGTCCCGCCCAAGGGATACTGGACCTTTCCGCTGGCCTTGATCGCCTCGGCAGTGGTCAGGACCTCGTCCCAGGTGGTCGGAACCGGCAGTTGCAGTTCGTCCATCAGGTCCTTGCGGAACATCAGGTGCTGGACGTTGACCATCATCGCGATGGCCATGATCTTGCCGTCGATCTTGATCAGCTGGTTCGGCGCAAGGTTCTGGCCGTATTTCGCGACGAGGTCATCCAGCGGGCGAATGGTCCCCGCGTTGATCAGCGGAACGATGGTTTCGTTCGCGACGCCGCCGATCTGATAGAGCGAAGGATTGGCGGCAAAGGCCTCGGCCTGCTTGGCTGCAAACTCCTGGTCCAGTTCGGCGGTGAAGTTGCCGCATTCGGCCATCGCGTCGGTCACGGCCTTCCAGGCCTCGAACCCGGCGGACAGCGATTTCAACGGCACGTCGTTCTGGAACGCGCAGGCGGCCATCGCGGTCGAACCCATGAGCGCGAAGACACCGGCATAGGCGATCTTGCGAAGGTACATCTTGGTCGTCTCCCTGTTGCTGCGGGACAAATCCCGTCTGGTGATGGGGTTCAGGCGGACAGCCGGTCCCCGGTCTTGGCGTCGAAGAGGTGGCAGGCAATGGTCGGCACCTGGATGGCAACGGGGTCGCCGATCGCGGCACGGAACGCCTTGTCGGCCTTCACCGACACCAGCGCCCCGCCCGCGCGGACCGTGACCATCGTCGCATCCCCCAGAAGCTCCATCGTGTAGACGGGTGCCGAGATTTCGCCCTGAGCCGCAACGCGCGCATCCTCGGCCCGGAAGCCCAGCGTCGCCGGGCCGTCCGGTGCAGGCAATCCGGGGATGCGGACATTGTCGGCGAGGAACGTGCCGCCGTCGATCCGGCCATCCATCAGGTTCATCGCCGGGTTGCCGATGAATCCTGCGACGAAGGTCGTGGCCGGGCGGTCGTAGATCTCGGTCGGGGTGCCGACCTGCTGGATGCGGCCCTTCTTCATCACGACCACCCGGTCGGCCAGGGTCATCGCCTCGATCTGGTCATGCGTCACGTAGATCGTCGTGACCTTCAGCTCGTGGCTGAGGTTCTTGATCTGCGCCCGGGTCGACACCCGCAGCTTGGCGTCCAGGTTCGACAAGGGCTCGTCCATCAGGAAGACCTCGGGCTGGCGCACGATCGCCCGCGCCAGGGCCACGCGCTGGCGTTGCCCGCCCGACAGTTCCGCCGGTTTGCGGTGCAGGAAATCCCCCAGTTCGACCATGGCCGCCGCGCGGCGGACCCGGGCGTCATGCTCGGCCTCGGGCACCTTGCGGATCTTCAGGGGAAACCGGATGTTGTCGTAGACGTTCATGTTCGGGTAAAGCGCGTAGGACTGGAACACCATCGCGATGTCGCGGTCCTTGGGATCAAGGTCGTTGACCCGCTTGCCGCCGATCAGGATGTCGCCGCCTGACGCGTCTTCCAGCCCGGCGATCATCCGCATCGTCGTGGTCTTGCCGCAACCCGACGGGCCGAGCAGCACCAGGAACTCGCGGTCGGCGATGGACAGGTCAAACCCTTCCACCCCGACGAAGCTGCCCCAGCGCTTTGAGACGTTCCGAAGCTCGATTCCCGCCATGTCTATCCCTGTTCGGGCCGGCCAGCCGGCTTCTTGCAAACGTATGCAAGAAAGGTTGCCTGAACTTTCGATTCGTGCAACAGAATTCTTGCATCCGTATGCAATCATTTTGACAGGACCCGGAATGACCGACCAGCGCGCTGAAATTCTTGGCTTTTTGCGGGGCATCCTGCGCGACCCATCAGCGGCGCCCGAGCGGATTGATCCGGCATGCCTGTGGGACGTCTCAA
>JBIJDO010000064.1:0-10392 GCA_044344105.1 Tabrizicola sp. | reverse complement strand
CCTGACGGGACCCGAGGCGGTCGAGGCGGGGTTCCTTGCGCCCTTGCGACGGGCCTTCACCGGATTGCACCGCCGGGACGAGATTTTCATCGGCGGACGGAACCGCCGTCATGAACGCGGGTTCTGGTGCGCTGCGGTTGCCCATTATGTCGGCAATTTCTCCCGGCCGCTCTGGGGTATCGCGCCGTCGCAGCATCTTGCCTTCCTGCGCGCGGGCGAGTTCTACCGGATCGAAGGCGGCCGCATCCTGCAGGCGCGCATCATCCTGGACCTGCCGGACCTGATGCGACAGGCCGGACGGATGCCGTTCCCGTTCTCTTACGGGCTGGAGGGGCTGATGCCCGGGCCCGCCACGCATGACGGGGTGCTGCCGCGCCCGGGCGGCGGCGAGGCAAGCCTTGACCTGGTCGAGCGCATGTTCAGCACGCTTGGCGCCTTCGATCCCAAGACCTTCCACTCGGAAGGCCAGACCGGCCCTGGCGGCACCTGGGCCGAGGACATGATGTGGTACGGCCCGGCGGGGATCGGCGCGAATTTCCGCTGGGAAGGCTTTGTGAAGGACCACCGCCAGCCGTTTCTGCATGCTTTCCCGGATCGGCAGGGCGGCAATCACTATGCGAGGATCAGCGACGGGGACTATGCGGCGGTGGGGGGCTGGCCATCGATGACGATGACCTTCCAGGGCGATTACCTGGGGGTAAAGGCCGACGGTCGCCCGCTGACGCTGCGGGTCATGGATTTCTACCGCTGCGCCGCCGGACGGATCGCCGAGAACTGGGTGTTTCTGGATTACATCGATCTCTTCGCGCAGATGGGCGTCGACCTGATCGCCACAGCCCCCCGTTCCGGCACAATCTGATCCGAGACCGGCCGGCGATGGCCGCTGTGCCACGGCGGCGGCAACTTGTTGGCGGGCGTGCGCAAAAAAGCGTGAAGCCGGTTGCATCGCAGGCTATAGTTGCCGCGACAGAAGAATGGCGTCGGGGGCAAAGCAGGGCGCGGGGCGTGGGTCGGTTCGACCGCATCCGCCGCCGCGCAGGACCCGCAACGGCGCAAGGCTGGAGGCAGCGGCGGTGATCGGCAAGTTTTTCCTAGGCATGGTGTCCGGCGGTCTTCTGGTGTCGGGGGGGCTGGTGATCGGCTCGGTCTTCCTGCCGCGACTGCCGGCCAACGAGAACCAGCCGGTCGCGACGGACGCCCCGAAGATCGAGGCACCTCCGGCTGCGACGGCCGATGCCGGGGCCACGTCCGAAACCGCGCCGGAAAGTGCTGCACCCGAAGCTGCGACGGGGGAGGCTGCCCCGGATTCCGCAGCTCCGGCGGTGGCCGAACCGTCGGCCGAGGCGGACGCGTCGGCGTCGGATCCGGCAGCAGAGCCTGCGGCGGAAACGGTGACCGGCGCGGCACCGGCAGAAACCCCGGAAGTCGCGGCGGACCCGGCCCCGGCCGCCGCTGCGGACCCGACCCCCACGCCGGAACCCGAAGCGCAGCCGGATGTGGCCGCAGCGGACACGGCCCCGGCCCTGCCCGAGGAAGGCTCCGCCCCTGCCGCCGAAGTCGCAGCGCCCGAGGTTGCGGAAGTTGCCGCACCCGAAACGCTGCCGCAGCCGTCCAGGCCGCCCTCGACCACGGCGGACACGGTGGCTGTGGAACCGGAGGCTCCGGCAGCAGCTGAAACGGCTGTCGCCGAGACAGCGCCCGCAGTGGCCGCGGACCCGGTGGTCGAAGCCGCCGGTGAGGCGACCCCGGACACTCCTGCCCCGGAACCCGAACCAGCGCCCGAACTTAAGCCTGAACCCGCAGCGGAGCCGCTGCCGGAAGCCCCGGCGGCGGTGGCCGAACCGGACCCGGTGCCGGAGGCGGCGGCAGAAACCGATCCGGTCGAAGCGCCGCCAGTGGCGGAAGCGGCTGACAGCGAAGCGGCGTCCGCTCCGACCGAGCCGGACAGTGCCGCGGAAACCCCTGACGAACCGGAGCCGCCGGTCGCCGGGACACCGGTCGAGGAGGTTCCGGTCGCGCCCGCCGATCCCGCACCGGAGGCATCGACCGATCCCGCGCCAGAAGTCGCAGAGGCGACCCCGGAGGAGACGGTCCCGGAGGAGACTGTCCCGGAGGAGACCGCCCCTGAGGTGTCCGAGCCAGTGCCGGACGCGCCCGCCCCTGCAGCGGAGGCCGATGTCGATCCCGCCCCCGTCATGCCTGCTCCCGTCTTGCCTGCGCCCGAAAGTGACGAACTTCCCGGTGACACGGCCCCGGTCATGCCCGGAACCAAACCCGAAGGACTTCCGGGTGCTGATGCGGAGGTTCCCGCGCCGGCCGGGGACAACGGAGAGGCCGAAGCGGGCGGTTCGACCTTCAAGCCCGCACCGCGGCTGATCGACCAGGGGGACGGGGTCATCATCCGGCGCGCCGAGGATCCGGCCACGGTTCCCGCCGCCGGAGGCGCGGCCGCGCCCGAGGACCCCAGACCCATCGCCCGGTTCGCGACCGCGTTCGAGAACACCGAGGCAAAACCGACCTTTGCCATTGTCCTGATCGACGATGGCAGCGCCGATCTGGACCGCACCGGTCTGGCGGCCCTGCCCTTCCCGGTCAATTTCGCGCTGGACCCGCTGGACCCGGCCACGCCCGAGCGCGCGGCGATCTATCGGGCGGCGGGTCGGGAAGTGGTGATGCTGGTGACCGGCATCGCGACCGGTGCGCAGCCTTCCGATGTCGAGGTGGCCTTCCAGTCGATGGAACAGGGCCTGCCCGAGGCGGTGGCGGTGATGGACCTTGTGGACCCGACTTTCCAGAACAACCGCACACTTGCAGCCGCCGTGGTCCCGATCCTGAAGGCACAGGGCCGCGGGCTGCTGACCTGGGACGAGGGGCTGAACGCCGCCGATCAGGTGGCCCGGCGCGAGGATCTTGAGGCGGCAGTGGTGTTCCGCGACCTGGGCTCGGCCGGGGCCGACCGTGCCGCCGTGCGCCGGCTACTGGACCGCGCCGTGTTCAAGGCCGGACAGGACGGCAGGGTCAGCGTGGTCGGAACCGCCGATCCCGAGACGGTGGCAGCTTTGCTGGAATGGACGGTCGAGGGCAAGGCCGCGACGGTGGCGCTGGCCCCGCTGACGGCGGTGCTGCAGATCGACTGACCTTCGACGGACCGCTCGTCGAAGACTGCGTCACTCCTCGCTCTGGCGCTCGCCGAGGAGGAGACGAAGTCGAACGAGGAGGCAAACGTCAGCCGTTGCCGCGCCCGGCGAAACGGCCCGCGTCTTCGGCAGCGCGGCGCAAGGCGTTGGATTTGTTGACGGTTTCCTGGTACTCCGCCTCCGGATCGCTGTCGAAGACCACGCCGCCACCCGCCTGGATGTAAAGCGTCTCGTCCTTCAGGACGGCGGTGCGCAGCGCGATGCAGAAGTCCATCTCGCCATTGGCGGCGAAATAGCCCACCCCGCCGCCATAGACGCCGCGCTTTTCGGGTTCCAGCTCGTCGATGATCTGCATCGCGCGGACCTTCGGCGCACCCGAGACGGTGCCTGCCGGGAGACCCGCGAGGAGGGCCGAGAGCGCGTCCTCACCATCCGCGATCTCGCCCACCACGTTCGACACGATGTGCATCACATGGCTGTAGCGTTCGATGATGAATGTCTCGGTCGGGCGCACGCTGCCGACTTTCGCCACCCGCCCCACATCGTTGCGGCCGAGGTCGAGCAGCATGAGATGCTCGGCGCGTTCCTTGGGGTCGGCGAGAAGGTCGGCCTCAAGCGCGCGGTCCTCCTCGGGCGTGACCCCGCGCCTGCGGGTGCCCGCGATGGGGCGCACGGTCACTTCGCCGTCGCGCAGGCGGACCAGGATTTCGGGGGAGGCACCCACGACCTGGAAGCCGCCGAAGTTGAAGAAGAACATGAAGGGCGAAGGGTTGGTGCGCCGGAGCGAGCGGTAGAGCGCGAAGGGCGGCAGTTCGAACCGCTGCGCCCAGCGCTGCGAGGGGACGACCTGAAAGATGTCACCGGCGCGGATGTAGTCGCGGGCCTTCTCCACGGCGGCCTTGTAGCCCGCATGGCTGAAATTCGATGTCGCCGGGCCGACCGGGGCAACCTCGCCCAGGTCCCGCGCGGCAGAGGGCGCGCGGTCAAGGTCACGCAGGGCGTCCATCACCCGTTCCGCCGCCTGGGCATAGGCGGCGCGGGCCGAAAGGCCGCCGGCGACCCACGCGGGAGCGACCACGGTCACCTCGCCCTTGACCCCGTCCAGCACCGCGATGACCGAGGGGCGGATCAGTTCGGCATCGGGCAGGCCGAGGGGGTCGGGGTTGACGTTCGGCAGATGCTCGACAAGGCGGATCATGTCATAGCCGAGATAGCCGAAAAGGCCCGCCGACACCGCAGGCAGGCCTTCGGGCATCTCGATCCGGCATTCGGCGAGAAGGTCGCGCAGCGTCTGGAGCGGGTGACCGGCGAGGTCGGTGAAGGATTGCCGGTCGAAGCGCGCCTCGCGGTTGATGCGGCTTTGCTGCCCATGGCATTGCCAGACAAGGTCGGGCTTCATGCCGACGATGGAGTAGCGGCCCCGGATCTCGCCCCCCGTGACCGATTCCAGCATGAACGTGTCGGCGCGGGCATCGCCGAGCTTCAGCATCAGGCTGACCGGCGTGTCGAGGTCGGCCGCAAGCCGCGCCCAGACGATCTGGTTGCGGCCCGCGTTCCAGCCCGCCTCGAATGCGGCAAACCCGGGCGAAAGCTGCATCAGGGCAGGCTCGCATGGACGGCGTTGATCGCGGCCTGGTCGAAGCTGATCCCCGCCTTGGCCGTCACGGCGTTGGTGAAGGCGGCAAAGGCGTCCCCGGCGATGGCCTGTGCGGCCTGTGCGGCAAGTGCTGCGCGCAGCGCCTCGGCCTCCTCGCCTTCGGTCGCGGCGGGCAGGATGCGGTCCAGGCGGACGACGCCGGCAAAGCCGTCGCCTTCGATGACCTGAACCGCGCCTTCGGCCATCCTGAAGACGGCGGGCATCAGGCTGTCCGGCGCATCGGCGACAAAGCCGTCGCGCGCCACCTCGGGTGTCACATCGACAATGCCGAAGCTGCCGATGGCCGCGCCGCCGTCAAGCGCTGCCTTGATCTCGCCGGCGCGCGCGGAAAGCGCCTTGGCCAGCGCAGCGCGGCGCCAGTCTTCGGTCACGGCATCCTTCGCCTCATCGAACGGGATCGGTGCCGCGGGCACGATCTCGTCCAGGCGGAGCGCCACGACCCCGCCGTCTTCCAGCAGGATCGCTTCCGGGAAGTCCCCGGCCTCTACCGCCTCGGCGGCGGTGCGGAAGGCCGGATAGCCTTCGATGGTGGCCTCGCCCTGCTGGCCGGGCACGAAGTCCAGCGTCGCAAGCTGAAGCCCCGCATCCTTCGCCAGGTCCTCCAGCGTCGCCCCCCCGGCCAGAAGATCGTCGATCTCTTCGACCCGGTCGGCGATGAGGCGGCGGGCGGCGTCGGTCTGGATCTCGATCGCCAGCGTCTCGCGCGCCTCTTCGAACGTGGTTTCCTCTGCCGCAAGCGCCGTCGCCACGCGGAAGAGAGCCGGGCCAAGGCTGGTCTGCAGCGGTCCGACGACATCGCCTTCCGCGGCAGCGAAGACCGCTGCTCCGGCGTCTTCCAGATCCTCGCGGGTGACATCGCCCAGCGCGATGGCATCGAGCGTCAGGCCGCGTTCGGCGACGAGGTCCTCGAAGCTCGTGCCCCCGTCAAGCCTGGCCTTCGCGGCATCGGCGGCGGCCTGGTCGGGATAGACCAGACGCTCGACGATCCGGCGCTCGGGAATGACGAATTCCGCAATCCGGTCCTGATACATCTGCTGCAGCGTCGCGTCCTCGACCGGCTGGTCCTTGGCGATCGCCTCGGGCAAGAGGCTGGCATAGCTGATCCGCTTGGCTTCGGGCCGGGTGAAGCGGTCGATGTTCGCGTCGTAATGCGCCTGCAGCTCGGCCTCGGTCGGCTCCGGCAGGGGGGCCGCAAGGTCCGCCTCGGTCAGCCGCAGCAGCGAAAAGCCGCGACGTTCGGCCACCCAGGTGTAGAGCGTGTCGGTCAGCGGCGCCGGCGCGGCAAATCCGCCGGTGATCGCGCCCTGGAACAACCCGCGGCTGATGTCGCGGCGCAGATTGCCCTCGAACTCGGCCTCGGTCAGGTTGTTGCGGTCGAGCGTGAAGCGGTAGGCCTCGCGGTCGAAAGTGCCCGAGACGCCCTTGAAGCTGTCCATCGCCATCAGTTCGGCGGCCACGGCGGCGTCGCCGACCGAAAGGCCCATCTCGTCGGCCTCATTGTCCAGCGCGGCGCGGGTGACAAGGTCCTGCAGCACCTGCTTGTCGACGCCGAAGGCCAGCGCCTGCTGCACGGTTATCTGCTGGCCGACCTGCTGCGAGAAGGCATTGACCTGGGCCTGCAGGGCGCGGGCATATTCGTCGGTCGTGATGTCCGTGTCTCCGACGCTGCCGACCTTCGTCACTCCCCCCGAAAAGGTGGTCACGCCGAAGCCGCCAAGCCCCAGGATCAGCAGGCCCATCATCGTCCAGACCGCGACGTCCTGCAGCTTGCTCTTGGGGCGTTTCGCTTCCTCGTTCGCGCTGGTGGCCATCGGTCTGCCTCTGGTTTGATCTGGCACGGTGAATAGTGCGAAGCCACCGGGCGGGCAAGACCAAGATGCCCTGCCCCGCCGGTCGGTCACGGCTCTGTCAGGGTTGGAACGCCGCCAGCCTGCGGATCACCTCGGCGATCCCCTTTGCATCGACATTGGCAAAGGCGATCCGGATCTGCCGCCTGCCGGCGGCGCTGCCTTCGGGCTGGAACATCGTGCCGGGCAGCATCAGAAGCGCGGCCTCGGTCACCAGGCGCTTGCAAAGCACATCGCTGGACATATCGAACGGGTGTTCGACATAGGCGAAATAGGCACCGCAGCCCAGAAGCCGCCAGCCGGGCAGGGCTTTGAAGCCCTCGACCATGGCGGCGCGGCGGGCAAGGATTTCATCCCTTTCGCCCGCCAGCCACTGGCCAAGGTTGCGCATCCCCCAGAGCGCGCCGATCTGGCCAAGCTGGCTGGGGCAGATCGCCACGGTGTCGAGGAACTTCTCGACTTCGGCCAGCCGCGCTTCGGACGCCACGACCGCGCCGACCCGGTGGCCGGTCAGGCGGTAGGCCTTGGAAAAGCTGTAAAGCTGGATCAGCGTGTCGGGCCAGTCGGGATCGGCGAACAGGTCATGCGGCGCGCCGGTCCGGCTGTCGAAATCGCGGTAGGTCTCGTCCACGATCAGCGCAAGGCCGCGGGCGCGGCAGAGGTCGCGGAAAGCGGCCAGCGTTTCCGCCGGATACTCCACCCCGCCGGGGTTGTTCGGGCTGACGAGGACGACGGCGCGGGTCCGGTCGGTGATCAGCGCTGCCGCCTTTTCGGCCGACGGGATCAGCGTCTGGTCGGTTTCAAGCGGCACGGTGGTGACCGAGGCCATGTCGAGCCACATCTTGTGATTGAAATACCAGGGCGTGGTCAGGATGACCTCATCGCCAGGACCCGCGAGCGTGGCCATGACGGTGCAGAAGGCCTGATTGCAGCCCTGGGTGATCGCGACCTGGACCGGGCGGATGGCCCCGCCATAGGTCGACGACCATTGCGCGGCGATTTCCTCGCGCAGGGCCGGAAGCCCGAGGACCGGACCATAGAGATGCGCGTTCGGGTCGTTCAGCGCCGCATTGGCCAGCGCCTGCCGCAGGCCCAAGGGCGGGCTGTCGACGGGGGCGGCCTGGCTGATGTTGATCAGCGGCCGGTCGGCGGAAAAGGTCACCCCGTCAAGCCAGCGCCGGGCTTCCATCACCGGCGGGGGTTCGGTCGCGGCGAAGGCGGGGTTCAGGGGCAGGGTCAACGCAATACTCCTCGTGCGCTTCGCTTCTCGTCGTGGACCGCGCGCCAGCGATGAGCGCAAGACATGCGACGAAGAGCGGTCAGTCCGCCCCGCGCATCGGCTGGACATATTGCAGCGCCATGTCCCAGGGGAAGAAGATCCAGGTGTCCTGGCTGACCTCGGTGATATAGCTGTCCACCATCGGGCGGCCCGAGGGTTTGGCATAGACGGTGGCGAAATGCGCCTTCGGATAAAGCCGCCGCACCAGTTCCAGCGTCTTGCCGGAATCCACCAGATCGTCGACGATCAGGATGCCCGCGCCGTCGCCCATCAGCTCAGGCTGCGGAGCCTTGATGACCTGCGCCTCGCGGCGCTGGTCGGCCTTGCCGCCGCCCGAGTGGTAGGACTTCACGCTGATGGAATCGACGACCCGGATGTCCAGCTCGCGGCTGACGATCATCGCCGGGACCAGCCCGCCCCGCGTGATCCCGACCACGGCGCGCCACGACCCGCCCTCGCCCGGCCCCTTGCCGTCCAGCCGCCAGGCGAGCGCGCGGGCATCGCGGTGGATCTGGTCCCAGCTGACGTGAAACCCCTTTTCATGCGGCAGGCGGTCGGCGGACATGGCACGCACTCCTTCAGGTGGCGGCGATCTTCAGGCCAAGCAAGCCCAGCAGACCGCCGAAAGCACGATCAATCACGGGTTTGGCCCCGGAATAGGCGCGGCGCGTGCGGTCGAGCGAGAAGATGCGCGCGACCACGGTGTTCCAGCCGGTCTCGACCGCGAAGAGATAGCCGAGCAGCGCGACCAGCACCCAAAGGGGTGTTCCCGGCGGGACAGTGCCGATGAAGATCGCGCTGAGCAGGACCGCGGGCTTGGGGTTCGAAAGCTGCGTTAAAAGACCTAGGCGAAAGGCCGAGGTGGCCGTGCGCGGCGGCAGGTCGGTGACGTCTGGCAATGGCTCGGCGGCGTGCCGCCACATGCCGATGGCCATCCAAACCAGGTACAGCCCGCCCGCAATCTTGAACGCCCAAAGCAGTGTCGGCGCGATCTGGAAGATCAGCGCAAGGCCGCTGAGCGCGAGTACCGCCCAGAAAACCGCCCCCGCGCCGATGCCAAGCGACAGGAAAAATCCGGTGCGCAAGCCTTCGGTGACGCCGGTTCGCGCGGACATCAACACCGCAGGTCCAGGGCTGACTGCTCCCATCGTCAGCAGACCAGCAACCGCGATGAACGCCGCCAGTGTCATTGCCCGCCCTCTTTCCGGCCCTGCAGGAGGTCGATGTCGGGCGCTTCGATCGCCTTCATGCCCACGACGTGGTAGCCCGCATCGACATGCAGGTTCTCGCCCGTGGTCCCGCTGCCGAGGTCCGACAGCAGATACAGCGCCGCCTTGCCGACCTCTTCCTGCGTCACGTTGCGCCGCAGGGGCGAGTTCAGCTCGTTCCACTTCATGATGTAGCGGAAGTCGCCGATGCCGCTGGCCGCCAGCGTCTTGATCGGCCCCGCGCTGATCGCGTTGACCCGGATGCCGTCCTTGCCCAGATCCTCGGCCAGATACTTGACCGACGCTTCCAGCCCCGCCTTGGCCACGCCCATCACGTTGTAATGCGGCATGACCTTTTCCGCGCCGTAATAGGTCAGGGTCAGAAGGCTGCCCCCCGGCCCCATCATCGCGGCCGCGCGCTGGCAGACGGCAGTGAAGGAATAGACCGAGATGTCCATCGCCAGCGCGAACCCTGCGCGGCTGGTGTCGACGTAGCGGCCGCGAAGTTCGTTCTTGTCGGCAAAGCCGATGGCATGGACCAGGAAGTCCAGCTGTCCCCACTCCGCCTTCAGGGCGGCGAACAGCGCATCGATGCTGTCGTCGCTGGCCACGTCGCATTCGAAGAGATGCTTCTGGCCAAGCTCGGCGGCCAGGGGCTCCACCCGTTTCTTCAGCGCTTCGCCCTGATAGGAAAAGGCAAGTTCCGCCCCTTGCGCCGCCACGGCCTGCGCGATGCCCCAGGCGATGGACTTGTCGTTGGCAAGCCCCATGATCAGGCCGCGCCTGCCCTGCATCAGTCCGGTTGACATTCCCGACCCCTCGCCCACCTTTTCGTTAACAGGACGTTTAGGCGAAGCGGGGCTTGCCTTCAAGGCATCCGCTTCCGCCCTTGGCAGGAGACACCCGATGGATCGTGACGGCATTTTCGCGGGCGGCGACCCCTTTGTCCTGGCGCAGTCCTGGCTGGCCGAGGCCGAGAAGGCCGAGCCGAACGACCCGAACGCGATTGCCCTTGCGACGGTTGATGCTCACGGCTTGCCAAACGTCCGGATGGTGCTTCTGAAGGACATCGAGGCGTTCGGCAATGCGGACGGGGCCTTTGTCTTCTACACCAACTACGGCTCGCGAAAGGGGCAGGAGATCGCCGCCTCGGGCAAGGTCGCGTTCGTGCTGCACTGGAAGTCGCTGCGCCGCCAGATCCGGGTGCGCGGCACGGTGACGCGCGAGGACGGGCCGAAAGCCGACGCCTACTATGCCAGCCGGT
>JBIJDO010000264.1:0-4659 GCA_044344105.1 Tabrizicola sp. | reverse complement strand
ACGTGATCCGCGCCTTCCCGCACGAGACGATGGAAGGCGAGATCATCGACGGCGGGGATTTCGCCGGACTTCTGCAGACCGTGGCCCCGCGCATGGCGGGCTATGCCGACCGGGTGGCTGCGAGCCTCGCACGGGGCAGGCGGCGCGGCGTCGGCGTGGCGGCCTATATCGAGGCGATCCTCGGCGACCCGGACGAAATTGCCCGGCTGGTGCTGGACCCGGACGGCGGGGCCTCGCTTTACGTCGGCACCCAGTCGAACGGACAGGGCCATGAAAGCGTCTATGCCCGGATGGTGTCCGACGCGACCGGCATTCCGCCCGACATGGTGCGGATCGTCGAGGGCGACAGCGACCGGATCGCCAGGGGCGGCGGCACCGGCGGCTCGCGGTCGGTGACGGTGCAGGGCACGGCCACGCGGGCGACGGTCGTGGCGATGATCACCGGGTTCGAGGCATTTCTGGCCAGGGAATGGGGTGTGGAGAGCGTCGATTTCACCGATCACCGCTTCGGGTCCGCCGGAACGAACGTCAGGCTCACCCTCGCCGAAGCGGCAGCCCTGGCGCGCGACAAGGGGCGCAGCGACCTCATCGACCGCAGCGAGAAGACCACGCTCGATGGTCGGTCCTTTCCCAATGGCGTGCATCTGGCCGAGGTCGAGATCGACCCGGAAACCGGGGGTCTGACGCTGGACCGCTATTCGGTGGTCGATGATTTCGGCGTTCTTGTCGCCCCCAATCTGGTGGCGGGTCAGGTGCATGGCGGCGTGGCGCAGGGCTTCGGGCAGGCGGTGATGGAATGGCTGGTGCAGGACGGGCAAGGCCAGGTCCTGACCGGCAGCTTCATGGACTATGCCCTGCCGCGCGCGACCGACCTGCCGATGATCGCCTTTGCCGAACAGGGGGTGCCGACGCGGACCAACCCGCTGGGCATGAAGGGCTGCGGCGAGGCGGGGACGGTCGGCGCGCTGGCGGCGATCTCCAACGCGGTCCGGGATGCCTTGTCCCCTCTGGGCGTGACGCGGGTCGACATGCCCTTCATGCCGACCCGCATCTGGACCTGGATCGAGGAGGCCCGCCACGCGCCTTCTTGACCGGGTCCGCAGTTTCTTCCGCCGCGGTGTCGAGGTCGCGGTCGAGCCTGCCCCGCCGCCAAGTCCCGGCCGGCAGCGCGGGGTGGTCGATCATGTGGTGATCCTCGACGGCACGTTGTCGTCGCTGGCACCGGGGCAAGAGGGCAATGCGGGGCTGCTGTTCCTGCTCTTGCGCGAGCTCGGCCATCACGCGAACCGGCGGCTCTACTACGAGCCCGGCATGCAGTGGGAGGGCTGGCTGCGCGGCATCGCCCTGCTTGAGGGGCGGGGCATCGCGCCGCAGATCCAGCGCGCCTATGGCTGGCTGGCGAGCGGCTACCGCGAAGGCGACCGGATCTTTCTCTTCGGCTATTCGCGTGGCGCCTATGCGGTGCGCTCGCTTGCCGGGGTGATCGACCGGGTCGGGCTTCTGAAGCGCGACCATGCGACGGAACGCGCGGTGCAGCTGGCCTGGCGGCACTATGAGCGCGGACCCGAACGTCAGCCAGCCCAGGCCTTCGCCCGCCGGTTCTGCCACCCCGAGGCGCCGATCGAGATGGTCGGGGTCTGGGACACCGTCAAGGCCCTGGGCCTGCGGCTGCCGTTCTTCTGGATGTTCGCCTCCGACCGCCATGCCTTTCACACCCACCAGCTGGGCCGCTCGATCCGGCACGGCTATCACGCGCTGGCCCTGAACGAGACGCGCGAAGCCTTTGCGCCGGTGCTGTGGGACTGTCCGCCTGACCGGGACGGCACTGTCGAGCAGGTCTGGTTCCGCGGTGCGCACGGCGACATCGGCGGCCAGATCGGCGACCTTGCGGCGGCGCGGCCCCTGGCGAACATTCCCCTGGTGTGGATGCTGGAGCGGGCCGAAGCGTTGGGCCTTGTGCTGCCCGAAGGCTGGCGGGCGCGGTTTCCCTGCGACGCAGAGGCCCCGATGGTCGGCACCTGGCGCAGCTGGGGCAAGGCGTTTCTCCTGCGCCGGCGGCGGATCGTCGGGCGTGACCGGTCCGAAAGCTTGCATCCGACGGCCGTCAAGGCGGCTGCCGGGCGGAGGCTCGGGAGTCTGCCCGCGGAATAGGGCTTCATGGACCTGGCGCGCAGCGCTAGGGTCGGGGCGCTGTCGTCGAAGCCAGGGGCCCCTGTCATGCGCACCGTCACCGTCGCCGCCACCCAGTTCGCCTGTTCCTGGGACCTGCCCGCCAATGCAACCCGCGCCGAGGCGCTGGTCCGGCAGGCGGCCGCACAAGGCGCGCAGGTGGTGCTGATCCAGGAGCTGTTCGCAGCACCCTATTTCTGCATCGAGCAGCATCCGCGCTACTTCGATCTCGCCCAGCCCTTCGCGGGTCATCCGCTGATCGCCCGCTTCGCGGCACTTGCCCGCGAACTGGGCGTGGTGATCCCGGTCAGTTTCTTCGAACGCGCCGGTCCGGCCTTCTTCAACTCGGTTGCCATGGTCGATGCCGACGGCAGGGTGCTGGGGGTCTACCGCAAAAGCCATATCCCGCAGGGACCGGGCTATGAGGAGAAGTTCTACTTTTCGCCCGGCGACACCGGGTTCCGGGTCTGGGACACCGCCTTCGGCCGGATCGGGGTCGGCATCTGCTGGGACCAGTGGTTCCCCGAATGCGCGCGCGCGATGGCGCTGATGGGCGCAGAGCTGCTCCTCTATCCCACCGCCATCGGGTCCGAGCCGCCCGCGCCCGGCTATGACAGCCAGCCGCACTGGGAGACGGTGATGCGCGGCCATGCGGCGGCGAACATCCTGCCGGTCGTCGCCTCGAACCGGATCGGGACCGAGGTCGCGCCAGAAGGGCGGGATGTCACCTTCTACGGCTCAAGCTTCATTGCCGACCACACCGGGCAACTGGTGGCCAGGGCCGACCGGGGGACGGAAAGTGTGCTGGCCCACGCCTTCGACCTTGACGCCATCGCCGCCCTGCGCGCCAGCTGGGGTCTCTTCCGCGACCGCCGGACCGATCTTTACGGCCCGGTCGCGACCCTGGACGGGCGCGGTCAGGCCGCCTTCAGCTGATCGGCCATCTCGTGGTTGCGGTCGCGGTGCCCGGCCTCATCGGCGCGGACGGCGATCACCACCTCGCGCAGGCGGGCATCGGGCGGCAGCTTCCAGTAGTCGATGGCAAGCTGCGGCGCAGGCACGTTCTCGACCTTTCCGCTGTCGATCTCGGCAAGATACTGGGTGTAGCTGACCACCGCCTCTTCCTCCAGGTAGCCGACGATCCGGTGCGCGATGCGCGGGGCGAAGAGGTAGAGCCAGAAGTAGGCGTTGTAGAAGATCAGCTGCCCGACCATGATGATGATCCGCTCGAACCGCGAGGGCTGCGCGACCTGGATGAAGGTCATCAGGTGCATGCGCTCGTTGTCGGCTTCTTCCAGAAGCTCGCGGATCCAGCCCTGGTCGTCGCGGATGTGGCGCAGCGCCTTCAGATGCTGGAGAAGGCCGCCGACCATGCCGGGCACGGCGGCCACGGTTTCAAGGACGACCGCGCGGTGGCCGTAGCGCTTGGAGAAGAACGCATCGGCGAAGACCCGCATGAACTTGACCGTCCGCAGCGCCACCCGGTCGCCAAAGCCTGCGGGCACGTGATGTTGCGTCAGATCGACGGAATGTGCGGTGTCCTTCATCATCTTGACCCCTGACCCTTGTTTTCCCGGAAGATGGGGACGCCGAGAGCATTTGCACAGCCCGTCGCCTGCGGCAGGACAGCGCAGCGCGAAACGGAAAGGGCCGCCCGACCGGGGGCGGCCCTTCCGGCAGGACAGCGGGCCTTCAGCGGTGGCGCAGGTCGATGTAGTCGCGCTTGGCCGGGCCGATATACAGTTGCCGCGGACGGCCGATCTTCTGGTTCTTCTCGCCGATCATCTCTTTCCACTGGCTGATCCAGCCCACGGTCCGGCTGATCGCGAAGATCGGCGTGAACATCGCGGTCGGGAAACCCATCGCCTCAAGGATGATGCCGGAGTAGAAGTCGACGTTCGGATACAGCTTCTTCGAGATGAAGTAATCGTCTTCCAGCGCGATCCGTTCCAGCTCCTTCGCGACCTGGAGGAGCGGGTTGTTGTGGACACCAAGGAGGTCGAGCACCTCGTCGGCGCTTTCCTTCATCACCTTGGCGCGCGGGTCGAAGTTCTTGTAGACCCGGTGGCCGAAGCCCATCAGTCGCACGCCCGAGTTCTTGTCCTTGGCCTGCTTGATGAATTCGGGGATGCGGTCGACGGTGCCGATCTCGCGCAGCTGTTCCAGTGCGGCCTGGTTCGCCCCGCCATGCGCCGGCCCCCAGAGGCAGGCGATCCCGGCCGCGATGCAGGCGAAGGGGTTCGCCCCGGAAGACCCCGCCAGCCGCACCGTCGAGGTGCTGGCGTTCTGCTCATGATCCGCATGCAGCATCATGATGCGGTCCATCGCCTTTTCCAGCACGGGCGAGACGACGTAATCCTCGGCCGGGACGGCAAAGCACATGTTCAGGAAGTTGCCCGAATAGCTGAGACTGTTCTTCGGGTACACGAAGGGCTGGCCGACCGAATACTTGTAGGCCATCGCGGCGATCGTGGGCAGCTTGGCGATCAT
>JBIJDO010000263.1:0-4665 GCA_044344105.1 Tabrizicola sp. | reverse complement strand
AGAATGCCCGCTTCGACCAGCCGATTGGTGAACCCGTTGGCGGTCGGCTTCGGGATACCCGAGTCGCGAGTAAATCGGCTGTTGCGAAATATCGGGTTGGCAAAGATATAGTTCAGAACGTCGCCGCTCCATCTCGACTTCAGCAGGTCGCGCAGACGTTCGCGCATGCCTTCGTAAAGCTCCCGGATGCGCCCGACGATATCAATGTTCTCGTGCGCCTGGGATTGCAGGGCGGCCAGGAAGAAGCGACACCAGCCCGTCCAGTCGCCTTCCGCAGACACGGCCCGCAGCCGTTCGATGTACTCGTCCTTGTTGCGCTCGAAATAGTCACTGACAAAGAAGTGCGGTGCACTCAAGGCCCCGCTTTGCCACAGCATAAGTGTGATCAGCATCCGTCCCACCCGCCCGTTTCCGTCTTCGAAGGGATGCAGCGCCTCGAACTCGGCGTGGGCGAGCGCAGTCCGCAGAACGGGCTGCATGGATCTGTCCTGCATGAACCGGATCAGCGTGTCCATGGCAGGCTCAAGCTGCTCGGGTGAGATCGGGATGAAATCGATCCGTTTGCGGCGGCGGTCACCAATATAGTTCTGCTCTGTCTTGAATTGCCCTGGTCGCTTTTCCGCACCACGACCGTAACTCAGAAGTGTGCGGTGTGCTGTTCGGATCAAGTGCGAAGACAGCGGATATCCGTCTGCCAACTGCCGTTCCGCCTGGCGAAGGGCCCGTGCGTAGAGCGCCACTTCAACTGTGTCGTTTCGCCCGACGGGTGAACCTTCCGGATCATCTGCGTCAGCTTCAAGGCGAAGCACTTCTTCCAGAGTCGAGATCGTACCTTCCATCCGTGACGACACGACTGCGTCGCGCGCGCGGAGCGGCGCAAGCAGCAGCTCACTGTTCGGCAGTCCTCGTAACATTGTGTCGAAACGGGTCAGCGCGGTTACAGTGTCGGTCAACGGCATGATAAGGGCAGTGAGGTCCAAGCTGGACGGCGGGAATGCCCCTAAGTGGTAGCCAATGGCGTTCGAGGCGTCGTATGTAGTGTTGTGTACGATGATTTCGGATTTGCTGATCATAAGTCGCGTTGTGTATCGGTTCTGTTGAGAAGTCAAGTTGTGTATCGTTCGTCGGACAATACTAAACACAAACTCGCTTGTGTATTATCTTCAACCGCTAACCAGCTTGCGTCTGAGCTTTCAAACGAGATGACACGCAAAAGGCCCCGAGGTGTCCCCCGGGGCCTTTGCTACATCGGTTGTAAGGAAGCTCAGCTTTCGGCGGCTTCGGCCTTCTCGGTGATTTCGGCCCCGGTCTCCTGGTCGACCATCTTCATGCCAAGGCGCACCTTGCCGCGGTCGTCGAAGCCCAGAAGCTTGACCTTGACCTCCTGGCCTTCCTTGAGAAGCTCGTTCGGATGGTTCAGGCGCTTGTTGGCGATCTGGCTCACATGCACCAGGCCGTCGCGCTTGCCGAAGAAGTTCACGAAGGCGCCGAAGTCGACCAGCTTCACCACCTTGCCGGTGTAGATCTTGCCGTCCTCGGGTTCCGCCACGATCGACCAGATCATGTCATAGGCCTTCTTGATCGCCTTCTGGTCGTTCGACGCGATCTTGATCATGCCGTCGTCGTTGATGTCGACCTTGGCACCAGAAACCTCGACGATCTCACGGATGACCTTGCCGCCGGACCCGATCACTTCGCGGATCTTGTCGGTCGGGATGGTCATCGTCTCGATCTTCGGGGCGTATTCGCTGAACGCCTGCGCCGAGGTCAGCGCCTTGGCCATTTCGCCCAGGATGTGCAGACGGCCGTCCTTGGCCTGCGCCAGGGCCTGCTTCATGATCTCGGGCGTGATCCCGGCGATCTTGATGTCCATCTGCAGGCTGGTGATGCCATTGGCCGTGCCCGCCACCTTGAAGTCCATGTCGCCAAGGTGATCCTCGTCGCCCAGGATGTCGGTCAGGACAGCCCACTTGCCGTCATCTTCCAGGATCAGGCCCATTGCCACGCCCGCGACCGGAGCCTTCAGCGGCACGCCCGCGTCCATCATCGACAGGGACCCGCCGCAGACCGACGCCATCGACGACGACCCGTTCGACTCGGTGATCTCGCTGACCACGCGGACCGTGTAGGGGAATTCGGTCGGCGCCGGCAGAACCGCCTGCAGCGCGCGCCAGGCGAGCTTCCCGTGACCGATCTCGCGACGACCGGGCGACCCCACGCGACCCACTTCACCCACCGAATAGGGCGGGAAGTTGTAGTGCAAGAGGAAGTTCGACCGGTAATTGCCGTTCAGCGCGTCGATGATCTGCTCATCCTCGCCCGTCCCCAGCGTGGTGACGACAAGACCCTGCGTCTCGCCCCGGGTGAAAAGGGCCGAGCCATGCGCGCGCGGCAGGATGCCCGTCTCGCAGACAATCGGACGCACCGTCTTGGTGTCCCGCCCGTCGATCCGGGTGCCATGCTTGACCACATCGCCGCGCAGCACCGCCGATTCCAGCTGCTTGATCGCCGGATAGAGGTTCGGATCGGCCTGATCCTCTTCCGACATCTTCGCCTTGATCGCCGCGACCGCCGCTTCGATGGCCGTCGTCCGCTCCTGCTTGTCCCGCAGCGCGAAGGCCGCCCGCATCAGCGCCTCGCCCGCCTTCTTCACCTTGCCGTACAGCGCCGAATAGTCCGGCGGGGTAAAGTCGAACGGCTCCTTCGCCGAGTCTTCCGCAAAGTCGAGGATCAGGTCGATCACCGGCTGCATCTGCGTATGCCCGAACACCACCGCGCCCAGCATTTCCTCTTCGGTCAGCTCGTAGGCCTCCGACTCCACCATCATCACCGCGTCCCTGGTCCCGGCCACCACCAGGTCCAGACGCTGCTCCGGCTTCAGGCGCAGCTGCGTCATGTCGTCCATCGCCGGGTTCAGCACGTACTGCCCGTCGACAAACCCCACCCGCGCCGCCCCGATCGGTCCCCGGAACGGCACGCCCGACACGGTCAAGGCCGCCGAGGCCGCGATCATCGCCACGATATCCGGATCATTCACCAGGTCGCAGGACAGCACCGTCGCCATCACCAGCACCTCGTTGCGGAACCCGTCCACGAACAAGGGCCGGATCGGCCGGTCGATCAGCCGGCTGACCAGCGTCTCCTTCTCGCTCGGCCGCGCCTCGCGCTTGAAGAACCCGCCGGGAATCTTGCCCGCCGCATAGTATTTTTCCTGATAGTGCACCGTCAGCGGAAAGAAGTCCTGGCCCGGCTTTGCGGCGCGCGCAAAGGTCACGTTGGCCATCACCTGGGTCTCCCCCAGCGTCGCGATAACCGACCCATCGGCCTGGCGCGCAACTTTCCCGGTTTCCAGCGTCAGCGTCTCGCTGCCCCACTGGATCGATTTCTTCGTCACATTGAACATCTGGTTTCCTCAAAGGGTCCGGCCCCTGCCGGCTCCCTTCATATCTGGCGGCCCCATTGCCGCCCTCCCCCCGATCCTGTCGCACGGGCCCCGGGGGCGGGCCTCACGTCTCAGATGGCGGGGCCATACAGGAAATCCCGTCACCCGGCAATGCCCCGGTCGGCCACAGGCCCCTCCGCCCGCCCGCCTTACCGGACCCTAACCCTTCCGCGCTTCCCTCCTGTGAAAAGGAGCCGCCCATGGACCCCCTCCACCATCTCCCTCTCACCGAGATCGACCCCCACGCCCTCCTCCGCGACCGCACCACCCTCGACCCCGCAGCCCTCCAACAACTGCAACACTCCATCGCAACCGAAGGCCTCCGCTCCCCCATCGAGGTCTGGCGCCTTTCCACCCCGCGTGACGGCCACATATACGGCCTCATCTCCGGCCTCCGCCGCCTCACCGCAGCCCGCGCCTTGGGCCACCAGACGATCCCGGCCTTCCTCCGCTCCCCGCAAAGCCTCGCCCAGGCCCTCACCGCCATGGTGACCGAGAACGAGGTCCGCGCCCCCGTCAGCCCGTGGGAGAAGGCCACCCTCATCCTGAACGCGGTGGAGGAGTCGCACTTCGACACCCCCGACGCCGCCATCGCCACCCTCTTCCCCAGCACGTCCCGCTCCTCCCGCCAACGCCTCCGCGCCCATGCCGAGGTGGTTCAGGCGCTCGGTCCCCTCCTCAGCCAGCCCGAAACCCTGACCATCCGCCAACTCGACACGCTCGCCAGCGCGATCACCGGCGGGCAGGAGGATCTTCTAACCGCCACCCTCCGCCCCCATGTCGCTGCGGGACCCGAGACCCAATGGTCCGCCCTCCGCCCCGTCCTGATGGATATCGCGAGAGAGCCCACGTCCCCCACAACCCGCCGCCCCCGGAGGCTGCTCCGGTTGCGTCAAGGCCTGACGATCACCCGAGAGCCCACCCCCACCGGCTGGCTCCTCCGCTTCACCGGCCCAGAGGCGAGATCCCCCGGCCTGATCGACGACGTGCTCGACAAGGTGGAGGTGTGGTTTGGGCGGGGGTGATTGCGCGTAGATGCTAAAGAAAAACGCCCTTGACCCCGTTCAGCCGACCGATTCTACTGCCGCCAACAGGAGGCAGGCGTTCGCAAGTAGGACAGGATCGATGAGTTACGTGTCTGTTTGATCCCACGGTTTGATGGTGCGATCCTTTCTCAGGAATGGAAGGAAGCCACATGGGACAAGTTCGTCACGGGAGCGCCA
>JBIJDO010000313.1:0-3956 GCA_044344105.1 Tabrizicola sp. | reverse complement strand
AACGGCGCGCCGATGAAGGCGGGCGAGGCGACGTTCTTCGAACTGTCGGGCTGCTATCGTCGCTACCATGCTCCGCTCTGCCGGACCGTCTATCTGGGCCAGCCCCCCGCCGAGATGCGCCGCGCCGAAGAGGCGCAGATCGAAGGGATCGAGGCCGGCCTTGCCGCCGCCCGCGCGGGCAACCAGACCCGCGACATCGCCCAGGCCTTCATGGATGTGCTGAAGAAATACGGCATCCACCGCGAGGGCCGGATGGGCTATCCGATCGGCCTGTCCTATCCGCCCGATTGGGGCGAACGCACCGCCTCGATCCGCACCGAGGACGAGACGGTTCTGCAACCCGGCATGGTCTTTCACTTCATGCCCGCGCTCTGGATGGACAGCTGGGGGTTGGAGACCACCGAAACCATCCTGATCGGCGACACCGGCCCGGCCCAGGCGCTGTGCCAGGTCGAACGCAAACTGTTCGTCAAGGAGTAAGCCTTGGACCACATGACCCGCACCCGCGAGATTCTGGGCCAGCTGATTGCCTATCCCACGGTTTCGGCCGACAGCAATCTGGCGCTGATCGAGCATCTGGCAGGCCTGCTGGCCGACGCCGGGGCGCGGGTCGAGGTGTTCCGCGATCCCAGTGGCGGCAAGGCCAATCTCTTTGCCACCATTGGCCCCGACATCGACGGCGGCATCCTTCTGTCCGGCCATTCCGACGTGGTGCCGGTGGCCGATCAGGCCTGGACCTCTGACCCCTGGGCGATGGTGGAACGCGACGGGCGGCTTTACGGGCGCGGCACCTGTGACATGAAGGGCTTTATCGCTGCCGCCGTGGCGTTGGCGCCCGTCTATGCGCAAAAGGCCATCGCCCGGCCGATCCATTTCGCCGTTACCCATGACGAAGAGATCGGCTGTCTGGGTGCGCAAGCGCTGGCCCCGCTTCTGCAGGCGCGCGGGGTGAAGCCGCGCGTCGCCATCATTGGCGAGCCGACGCTGATGCGGGTGATCGAGGGGCACAAGGGCTGCTACGAATATTCGGTGCATTTCACCGGGCTTGAGGGTCACGGTTCGGCCCCCGAACGCGGGGTGAATGCGGTGGAATATGCGGTGCGCTATGTCGCCCGGCTGCTGGAGCTGCGCGAGGTTCTGAAGGCCCTCGCCCCCCCCGACAGCCGGTTCGAGCCGCCCTGGACCACGATCAACACCGGCGCGCTGGTCGGCGGTGTGGCCCATAACGTCATCGCCGGAAAGGCGCGGGTGGACTGGGAAATGCGCCCGGCCCAGCCCGGCGACGCCGATCTGGTCAAGGCCGACCTGCATGAATTCTGCACCCACCACCTGCTGCCGGGGATGCGCGCGGTGGCCCCCATGGCCGATATCATCACCGAAGTGATCGGCGAGGTGGATGGGCTGATTCCGACCAGCGAGAACGAGGCGCGCGAGATCGCGCTGGCGCTGACCGGGGCCAACGGCGCGGGCCTGGTGCCCTTTGGCACCGAGGCGGGGATCTTTCAGGCCATGGGCATGCAGGCGGTGATCTGCGGCCCCGGCTCGATCGAACAGGCCCACAAACCCGACGAATTCATCGCACTGGAGCAACTGGCCGAGGGCATCCGCTTTCTGGAACGCCTGGGAGACCGGCTTCAGGTCGCCCCATGACTGCCTTCTGGCGGGCCGCCCCCTTTGTCTTTCTGATCCTGTGGTCGGGGGGTTATGGCTTTGCCAAGCTGGGCCTGCAACATGCCGAACCGATGACCCTTCTGGCCCTGCGCTATGGGTTGGCGGTGGTGGTGCTGGTCCCCCTTGCCCTGCTGCTGCGACCGCAATGGCCGGTGGGCGCACGGCATTGGGCAGCGGTGGCGGTGACGGGGTTTCTTATTCAGGGCGTCTATTTCGGCCTGGCCTATCTGGCGATGAAGCAGGGGATGAACGCCGGGACCACCGCCATCATCATGGCGCTGCAGCCCGCCCTTGTCGCCGCCGCATCGCCACTGATCGGCGGCAAGCGCGGGGGACTTCTTCTGTGGTCGGGGCTGGGGATCGGCTTTTGTGGCGTCCTGCTGGCGGTCTGGTCCGAGGGGTCGCTGGGTCCAAGCCCGATTGGCGCGGCGCTTCTGGCACTTGGGGCTCTGGCCGGGATCAGCGGGGCCACGCTGTTCGAAAAGGCCCTGGGCCGCAAGACCGACCCGGTGGCCGGAGGGCTGGTTCAATATGCCGTGGGCTTCACGCTGGTTGCCCCGGTGGCCGTGGCCACTGAAAGCCTGTCGATCGACTGGCAGCCGGGCCTGATCGTCGCGCTGGTCTGGCTGGTCCTGGGCAATTCGCTGATCTCGATTTCGCTTTACATCGCCATGATCGCGCGCGGCGATGCCACGCGGATTTCGGCGCTGATGTATCTCGTGCCGCCGCTTGCGATGGCCCTTGCATGGGCGCTGCTGGACGAACCCCTGCGTCCCCTGGCGCTTGCCGGATTGGCCTTGTCAGCCGTTGGGGTCTATATCGTGACACGCCAGACGAGATGAGGGTGCCGTGAACTTTCCAGCCGAAAGCCTGCCCACCGCCCGCGACCGCTTTGACAGGATGCACAAGGTCCTGCGCAATCGCATCTGTGTTCTGGACTATACCCCCGGCACCCGGTTGTCAGAGGAGGATCTGGCAGCAGAGTTCGGGACCAGCCGCACACCCTTGCGTCGGGTTCTGGTCCGGCTGGAAGGCGAAGGCCTGTTGCAGTCGGTGCATGGTGTCGGGACCTTTGTCACCGATGTCGACATCGAGGCGCTGGAACAGACCTATCAGCTGCGAATGGAACTGGCCGAGCTTCTGGGGGTCCTTGGCCCGAACCCGCCCGACCCCGCCCTGTGGGACCGTTTGCAGCTGCTGTCGGCCGAGGTTCGCGCGTTGGCCAATGCGCCCGACGCCCGGCGCTTTGGGGAACTGAACATGGAGTTCTTCCACGAATTCCACGGCATCACCTCGAACCTTCCGCTGCGCGAGATCTGCGAGCGTCTGTTCCTGCAGACCGCCCGGATCTGGCTGAAATCCATGGCAGCCGCGCGCATTGACGTGGCTGCAGAAGTGCGGATCTTTGCAGACGAGATCGACGAAGTCCTGCGCGCCCTGGCGATTGGCGACGTCCGATCCGCCGCGCTGATCCATCGCACGCATATTTCAATGAGTTATACGAGGATGCGCATCGCGTCACGAAACCTCTAGTAGGTTGTATTCTGTAGAGTGCCATCCAATTTATTAAGTCAATCGATGCAATTATTTTTTGTGCTCGCAGAAGGATAACGCGTCTACTCTGGTTTTGTCGATTGGACGAAAAGTGACGCTAATGGCACGCAAGTGATTCTGCCTGTGAGGACGGCCCAATGATCCATAGGGGTGCGTTGGATCAGTACGAGCGGTAGTGAATGGGACCACGGCAATCGGCAACAGCGCGTCGATGCTGTCGCCATTTCATATGGTTTAGCCAGAGACGTCGCAGGGTCTGAGTTATGAGCGTTTGGCGCGTCTTGCTCATTTGGGACTTATCCCCCGCTGTCGCGTTGCCATTAATGACGAGACAGAACGCTTTCGTGGCCCTTTTGTCCCAAAATCTTGCCCATAATTATGAGACGACTGAGCTAACAAAATGACTTCAATGGGCTTCTCTGACCAGTCTTCTGGAGCGATGTCTCAGAATTACGGGCAACGGCATCGCAATTAAGAGCAATAAATTACATTTAA
This sequence comes from Tabrizicola sp., assembly GCA_044344105.1. Taxonomy (GTDB): domain Bacteria; phylum Pseudomonadota; class Alphaproteobacteria; order Rhodobacterales; family Rhodobacteraceae; genus Tabrizicola. The sequence goes on along the minus strand of JBIJDO010000313.1, from coordinate 236 downwards.
TGGCAAAGGTCTGGCATTGATTTCATTGGATTCTTTGTCCCGGATTTGACGACAACGTGACAGTCGGGGATCGTCACGCTTGCTTTCGCGGAACCGGCCTTTCGTGACAAGATTCTTGCCCGGCGGTTCGAAAGGCTAACCAGCGAGACCGAAACCGACCCGGCGGTTCTGGCCCTGCACCTGGAAGACGCCCGCCGCAGCGGGTTCGGCCGCTCGGAAGGAGCCTATGAACCCGA
>JBIJDO010000200.1:0-5648 GCA_044344105.1 Tabrizicola sp. | reverse complement strand
CGCGATGTAGCGCCCGACAAAGCCGGACCCGCCGAAAATGGTGACAAGCTTGCTCATGGACGCGCTCCCCGCCAGGGGCCTGACAGCCCCCGAAACCTGCCTGATGGATACCGCCCCGGCCCAGGGCGGGCAAGGCAAAAGCGGCGGCGCGAAAATCGCCCCCGGAGCCGTTGACTCTGTCAAATCCCGTCGTTACATCGCCCATCAGTGCCCAGATGGCGGAATTGGTAGACGCACTGGTTTCAGGTACCAGCGCTGCAAGGCGTGGAGGTTCGAGTCCTCTTCTGGGCACCATTACCGAAGGCCGCGCTCTCGCAAGAGACGCGGCCTTCTGGTTTGCCGGGCCTGTACAGCCGAAGCGCTTTCCGGTACTGCCCGCCCACGGTCGAGATTCCGGCACTGCAGGCGAGGAGGCCTGCATCAAGGGGACAGGGGCCGTCTGGCTTACCGGCGCGGGTAGCGCCCCCTTTGGAAATGACATCAATGACGATTGAAAACGTGGCCGTGCCGCTGGCGCAGGCTTTGGCGGGCAAGGGCTATGAAACCCTGACCGCCGTCCAGGCCGCTGTGCTGGCCGATGGCGTCGCCGGGCGCGATGCGCTGGTTTCGGCGCAGACCGGATCGGGCAAGACCGTGGCCTTTGGCCTGGCCATCGCACCGGAAATCCTGGCCGGGCAGGACGTCCTCCTTTACGCCGACAAGCCCATCGCCCTGGCCATCGCCCCGACGCGGGAACTGGCCCTGCAGGTCGCGCGCGAACTGGAGTGGCTCTATGCCGGCGCGCAGGCGAGGCTTGCCACCTGCGTCGGCGGCATGGACTACCGTACCGAACGCCGGGCGCTGGAACGTGGCGCGCATATCGTCGTCGGCACTCCGGGGCGGTTGCGCGACCACATCGAGCGCGGCTCGCTGGACCTGTCGGGCCTCCGCGCCGTCGTGCTGGACGAAGCCGACGAGATGCTGGACCTTGGGTTCGCCGAGGATCTGGAATTCATCCTTGCCGCCGCCCCGCCGGAACGCCGCACGCTGATGTTCTCGGCCACGGTGCCGAAGGAGATCGAGAAGCTGGCGGCTACCTTCCAGAAGGACGCGCTGCGCATCGTCGCGGGCGGCGAGGCAAGGCAGCATGTCGACATCGAATACCGCGCGATCAGCGTGGCGGTGCGCGACCGCGAGCATGCGATCTTCAACGTCCTGCGCTACTACGAGGCGCGAACGGCCATCGTCTTCTGCAAGACGCGCGTCAACGTCAACCATCTCCTGGCCCGGATGGGCAACCGGGGGTTCCAGGTCGTGGCGCTGTCGGGTGAACTTTCCCAGCAGGAACGGACCCACGCCCTGCAGGCGCTGCGCGACGGTCGTGCCCGCGTCTGCATCGCGACCGACGTCGCCGCGCGCGGCATCGACCTGCCGGGGCTGGAGCTGGTGATCCACGCCGACCTGCCGTCGAACTCCGAAACCTTGCTGCATCGCTCGGGACGGACGGGCCGCGCCGGTAAGAAGGGTGTCTCGGCGCTGATCGTCACCCCGGCCGAGTTCAAGAAGGCGCAGCGCCTGTTGCAGGGTGCCAAGGTCGTCGCCGAATGGGGTGCGGCTCCCGGTGCCGATGATGTGCAGGCCAAGGATGACCTGCGCATTCTGGAGCATCCCGCCCTGACCGCTCCGGTGGGCGACGAGGCCGGACTTGCCGGAGAGCTTCTGCAGCAGTTCGGGCCGGACGCCCTGGCCGCCGCCTTTGTCCGCCTCTGGCGCGAGGGGCGGTCCGCCCCCGAGGTGCTGTCCACCGACGCGGCGATGCCCGCACCGAGCGCCCCGCGCGAACGGGGCGAGTTCGGGCCATCGGTCTGGTTCCGCATCAGCGTGGGCCGGTCGGGCCGTGCCGAAGCGCGCTGGCTTTTGCCCAAGATCTGCGACGCCGGCAGCATCGCCAAGGACAGCATCGGCGCAATCCGGGTCCGCGACGAGGAAACCTTCGTCCAGATTGCCGAAGCGGTCGCGGGCAAGTTCCGCAGCCAGATCGAGCTCGACAAGGGCCTGATGATGGAGCGGGTCGAGGGTGAGCCCGACTTTGAAAAGCCGCGCTTCGACAAGCCGCGGTTTGAACGTCCCGAACGGAAGGAAAGATCCGAAAAGCCGGCCTATACCCCGAAGCCGCCCCGCGTGGTGGAAGAGGCGACCGGGGATGCGCCGCGCCCCGAGCATGCGCCGAAACCCAAGGCGAAATACGACGACCGGCCCCGCGTGGCCCCCGCCGAGGTCCGGACCCAACCGAAGGCCGACTGGAAGGCCGACCGCAAGCCGGACTGGAAGCGCGACGACGAGCGCCCGGCCAGAAAGCCCCATGCGCCGCGCCCCGATGCCGAGGGTGAAGCCCCCCGCAAGCCGCGTTGGTCCCCCGACAAGAAATCCGCCCCCCGCTCCGCCGGGTTCAAAAGCCACGGCGGATCGCCCGACAAACCGGGCCGCGCGGCGGGCTACAAGAGCCACGCTGCCGACGGCTCAGGCTTCAAGCGGCGCGAGGATGGCGACAGCAAGCCGCATGCCCCGAAGACCGAGGGCTACAAGCCCCGGTCAGAAGGCTACAAGCCGCGCGAGGTCGGCGACCGTCCGAAGAAGACCTATGCCCCCAAGGGCGACGAGGCACGACCCTTCGTGAAACGCGACGGTCCGGCCAAGCCGGGCGGATTCAAAAGCCACGCGGCGGGCGGAAAGAAGCCCTTCGACAAGCCCCGGACCGAAAAGCCCAAGGCCGACGCCCGCGATACCTCCAAGCGGTTCGTGCCGCCGAAGGGCCCGAAACGGACCTGACGGCAGGGCACGGAATTTTCGAAAATTCCGCATCGGAGCCTTCAAAGGCTCCGGCCCGATTTCTTCGAAGAAATCGGCCTACCCCCGCAGCCTGCGCAGCACTTCGGCATGGGGCGCGGGCGGCAGGGCCAGCACGCCGTCGGCCCGCGCCGATGCCGTGTTGAACCGGAGCGCCGCGCCCCGCTGGTCGGTCACCACCGCACCCGCGCGCGCGGCGATCAGACTTCCGGCGGCGATGTCCCATTCCCAGGCTTCGCGCAGGGTCAGCATTCCGTCGAACCGGCCCTCCGCCGCAAGACACAGCCGATAGGCAAGGGATGCGCGAAAGTGCCTTTCGACCTCCGGCACGCCGCCCGGCCATTTTTCGGGCACCAGGTTCGCCTTCGTCGTCAGGATGCCGGCCCCTGCCAGGTCCTCCCGTTCACTGGCCACAATGGGCTGGCCGTCCCGCATCGCCGGGGAATGCTCCGAGGCTGTGTATATACGGTCCAGCGCCGGTAGATACACCACGCCTACGGTCACGCGACCCTTATGCGAAACGGCAAGCGAATGGGCATAGGTCTCCTCCCCCGCGACGAAGGCCCGCGTGCCGTCGATCGGGTCGATGATGAACACTGTATCTACAGCCAGCCGGTCCGCAGAATCGGGGGTTTCTTCCGACAGCCAGCCATAGCCGGGCCGTGCGTGCAGAAGCCGCGTCTTCAGCATGTCGTTCACCGCAAGGTCGGCCTCGGTCACCGGACCATGGTCGCCGCCCTTGTCCCAGACCTTCGGGCTCCTTCGCCAATACCGCATCGCGATCCGCCCCGCCTCGCGCGCGGCCTCGGTCAGCAGCGCCAGGTCACGCTCCGGCAAGGGTCATCCCGTCGATCAGGATGGACGGCACCCGCGTCGAAAGATGCATCCGCGCGTCGTTCGCCGGGACGATCCGGAGCAGCATGTTCCGCAGATTGCCCGCAATCGTGCATTCGTGGACCGGATAGCTGATCCGCCCGTTCTCGACCCAGAAGCCCGAGGCCCCGCGCGAATAATCCCCCGTCGTCGGGTTGATGGTCGAGCCGATCATCGAGGTCACCAGAAGCCCCGTCCCCATCTGCTTCAACAGATCGTCGCGGGTCACAACCCCTTGCGTCAAATCAATATTCGTCGTGGACGGAGACGGCGGCGCACCTGTCCCGCGCGAGGCGTTGCCGGTCGATGCCATCCCGAGCTTGCGCCCGGTCGCCAGGTCCAGCACCCAGCCGGTCAGCACCCCGTCCGCCACGATGTCACGGCGCCGGGTCGGCAGTCCTTCGCCGTCGAAGGGCCGCGATGACCCGATGCGCGCCCGATGCGGGTCCTCGGTCAGCGACAGCCCGGCAGGCAACACCGGTTTGCCCAGCAGATCGCGCGCCCAGCTTGACCCGCGCGCAATCGAGGTGCCGTTGATCGCCGACAGAAGATGCCCGACCAGCGAGGCCGCCACCCGTTCGTCATAGACCACCGGGTAGGTCCCGGTCTTCGGCTTCACCGACCCCACGCGGGCCAGCGTCCGCTCTGCCGCCAGCCGCCCGATGTCCTGCGGCGCGGGCATGTCGCTTGCGTATATACGCCCCTCTCCGGCATAGTCGCGCTGCATGTCCGTGCCCTGTCCGGTAAAGGCCACCGCCGACACCGAGGTGGACGTACGTCCATAGCCGCCGGAGAACCCGTTCGTCGCCGCCATGTGCAGCGCCCGCCGGCTGTAGCCCGCCGAAGCTTCGACCTGGGTGATCCCGCCTGCCTCCAGCGCCGCCGCCTCTGCCGCGCGGGCCAGGGCCTCAAGTTCATCCGCCCCGGTTTCTTCCGCCGGGTCTGCCAGATCAAGCGCGCCCAGGTCCCAGCCTTGTGCAAGCTGACCCGCCTCGGCCAAACCGGCCGTCGCATCCTCGGGTGCCTCGCGTGCCATCGCAACCGCGCGCTCGGCCAGCGCGGTGAGGGTCGCCTGCGAAGTGTCCGACGCCGACACGCAGGCCTGCTGCCGCCCGATCAGCACCCGCAGGCCGATCTCCACCCCTTCCGACCGCTCGGCCTGTTCCAGCGCGCCTTTGCGAATCTCGATCGACACGGCGGTCCCGGACACCGCCAGCGCATCGGCACTGTCGGCCCCGGCCCTGCGGGCGGCATCCAGAAGAGCATGGCTCAGGTCGGCAAGGTCAGGGGTCATCACGCGCGTTCCATAAGGTCCTGCGCTGAGGTAGCCCTGCCCCCGCCCGTCCGCAAGACCACCTGGCGAAACCGCCGCCTACTGCAGCTGCTGGCCGTTCGCGAAAAGCCCGCCGTCCTTGAACTCGATCTCCGAGGTCAGCGCGTCCGGCCCCGCCCCCGGTCGCGCAAACATCGCCAGACCCATCCGGAAGCCCATCGCGTCGTCTTCGCTCAGGATGCCAAGCGCGATCAGGTTGTCGACCAGCTGGTTCGCCCCCTTGATCCCGACCGTGATCTTGCCATCCGGCCGCGGCATCCCGCCGAAAGTCACCGTGTCGGTGTTGTCAAAGGTCAGCCCGCCCGACGCCGACACCTCGGCCCCCGCGCCTTTCGCCAGCACCTGCGTCAGGTCCAGGCTGTGCAATTCCCCCGGAGGCTCCACCCCCTCCATCTGCACCTCGGGGTCCATGATGTCCTCTGTCCAGAATCCCGTACCCTTGAGGTCCACGACCACTGTGGCCGGTTCGCGCGACAGCGATCCCGCCGGGTCGAACAGGCCCCAGACATCTTCCGAGACCGTGAAATCCACCAGCTTCGTCAGGAAGGCAAAGTCTTGCGGCGTGTCGGATTTCGTCACCGGCATCGACAGGTTGAACCCGCTTTCCGCAAAGGCC
>JBIJDO010000277.1:0-4470 GCA_044344105.1 Tabrizicola sp. | reverse complement strand
AAAGGCCAGTTCGACCTGCGGAAACGGGATCTCGTCCGCCGACATGGTCAGCCTGGCCCCGTTCAGGGCGGTGCCATAGCGCATCCGGTCCTTGTTCATCGCGAGGTCGATACCGCCACTCGCCGCATCAAGCTCCAGCCTGGTCGGACCGTTCGCCTCGGTGATGTCGAGGTCCATCCCCAGCGCCCCGAAGCTGAAAGAGGAGTCCATGGTGAAGCCCGCATTCAGCGCCGCCGCCATGTCCGCCATCATCTCGGCGTTCAGGAAGTTGCCTTTGGTCGCGCCGCTCAGATCGGCCAGCGTCATCGCCAGCTTGCCGGCGCTGTCGCTGCCGTCGCTGGTGTCGGTGCCGGACAGGTTCATCACCATGGACTTGGCAGCAAAACTGCTGTCCAGAACCGTCGTCTCGCCGTCGCGGGTGACCAGATACCTGCCCGTCGCCCCGGTCATCGTCAGGTCGCCTTCGGTATCCAGCACCGTGCCGTCCTGATCGGTGACGTCATCCAGTACGATGCGGGCCGAGGGCACGGTAAAGTCATAGCTCGTCTCGGTCGCGCTGCCCCCGGCGATGATCGTCATCGCTTCCTGGGTCACCGTCAGCTTCAGTGACCCCGGTCCTTCGGCGTCGCTGGGGAAGGCCATCTGCACCGGATAGCTGTCCGGCATCGTGACCGTGACCGTGCCGTCGCCATTGTCGGCAAAGGTCAGCCGGTCAAAGCTGACCGAAGCGCTGCCGCCAAGCTGATCCTTGTAGGCCACGACGATGTCGCTGACTTCCAGCGTGTCTCCGGTGTCGTTGGTCGCGCCCACGGTCAGGTCCTGCCCCGCCGAGGTGAGCATCGCCTGCCAGCTGTCCCAGACCTCCTGTGGCGTCACCTCGGCGGCAGCCCCGGTGGCCAGGATGACAAGGGCAATCGCGGAAGTCGTGGAATGCAGGCGGAACATGGCAGAGGCCTCTCGGGTTGAATTCACCGCCGCAACCTTTCTATCTCGTCCCGTAGGCGTCAAGGGATTCTCCCGCCGCCCAAGGGTGGTCCGATGGAAGGTCAGGTTCGGTCGGTTGGGTGGGGGCAAGGCCTCTTCGGTCAACACAGGCCGGGAACATTCCGATGCCGGTGACCAACGCGCTCGTCATCGGTGCGGGGCCCGCCGGGCTGATGGCGGCGGAAGAGCTGGCCCGGTCCGGGGCCGGGGTCATTGTCTGCGAGGCCAAGCCGACCGTGGGGCGGAAATTCCTGATGGCCGGAAAGTCGGGGCTGAACGTCACGAAGGACGAGCCGTGGGAGACGTTTGTCACGCGGTACGACCGGCCCGAGTTGCGGCCGATCCTTGCCGGCTTCGGTCCGGCCGAGGTCCAGGCCTGGTGTCGCGACCTTGGACAGCCGGTATATACAGGCTCTTCGGGCCGGGTCTTTCCAGAGGCGATGAAGGCCTCTCCCCTGCTTCGGGCCTGGGTGCAGCGGCTTGCCTCGCAGGGCGTCGAGATCCGCACCGGCTGGCGCTGGACCGGCTTTGCGGGCGGCGGCTTTCGGTTCCAGACACCCTCCGGGCCTGTCGTTCTTGCCCCCAAGGTCGCCGTCCTGGCTTTGGGCGGGGCCAGCTGGCAACGCCTCGGATCAGACGCCGCCTGGGTGCCCTGGCTTCGGGAACGGGGTGTGGCGGTCACGGACTGGAAGCCCGCGAACATGGGCTTCCGGGTGGATTGGTCGGCCCATATGGTCCGGTTCTTCGGCAAGCCGGTCAAGGGCGTCGCTCTGATGGCGGGCGGCCGTCGCGAGCGGGGCGAGTTCGTGCTCTCTTCCGGGGGTCTCGAAGGTGGAGGTATATACAGTATATACAAAAGCCTGCGTGACGGAGCCCGGCTGACCCTCGACCTCCTCCCCGACCTGTCACAGGATGACATCGCCCGTCGCCTGGCGAAAGCGACGCCCGGCGACAGCACGACCAACCGCCTTCGCAAGCTTGGGCTGGACAAAGCGCAGGTCGCGCTGGTGATGGAGCTCTCGCGACAGGCACCCTTCGCCCATCTGAAAAACCTGTATATACCGCTGCTGGGTCCGCGTCCGCTGGATGAAGCGATCTCCACCGCAGGTGGCGTGGCCTGGAAGGCGCTGACGGCGGATCTTGAACTGACGGCGGTTCCCGGCATCTTCGCCGCTGGCGAGATGCTGGACTGGGAGGCCCCGACCGGCGGCTATCTTCTCACCGCCTGCTGGGCCACCGGACGCTGGGCCGGACAGGCGGCGGCAAGGCGGATCGTCAGCTAACGCTTTCTATCATGGTACTTTTCCAGCCACGGCAGCGCCTCAAGCTGAAGCGCTTCAATCGTGTGCGAAAGAAGCGTAGGCGATTCAATCACGTCCAGAAACGCGAGCCGCCCCAACCCCGCTGTGCCGTCGCCGAACCGGTCGAGTGTCACGTCCGTCTCGCCATCCCAATCCGCCGGGGGCGCACCTTCCGGCGTGACGAAGCGCAACAGGATTTCCGTTTCCCAGCCATAGCGGCTCCGCTGCAGATGGACCGCCGACTTTCCCAGCGGCGACGACCGGCTCCAGGTTCCGCCTTTCAGCGCATAGCCAAGCGGCAACAGCACGGCGTCCAGCGCGGCGACGATCCGGGCATAGGCCTCTTCCCGTCGCGCCGGAAACGCCGGATCATGCGCGGCGAGATGCTTGCGGGCGGAGAGGTCCGGATCGTCCATTCAGGCCGACAGGCCGCCCGCCAGATCCGGCACATCCAGCGCCGAGAAGCCATAGTGCCGCAACCAGCGCAGGTCGGCCTCGAAGAACGCGCGCAGGTCCGGGATGCCGTATTTCAGCATCGCGATCCGGTCGATCCCCATCCCGAAGGCAAAGCCCTGCCACTGGGTCGGGTCCACCCCCGCCGCCTGCAGCACCTTGGGATGCACCATGCCGGACCCGAGGATTTCCATCCACCTGTCACCCTCGCCGATCTTCAGCTGCCCGCCGACGTTCGAATACCGGATGTCGACCTCCGCCGAAGGCTCGGTGAACGGGAAGTGGCTGGCACGGAAGCGCAGTTCCACCTTGTCGACCTCGAAGAACGCGCGGCAGAATTCCTCCAGCGTCCATTTCAGGTTGGCCATGCTGATCGCGCGATCGATCGCCAGCCCCTCGACCTGGTGGAACATCGGCGTGTGGGTCTGGTCCATGTCCATCCGGTAGACCCGGCCCGGCGCGATCACCCGGATCGGCGCGCCATGCTCCATCAGCGCCCGGATCTGCACCGGGCTGGTATGGGTCCGCAGCACGTGCGGCGGGCGGTTGTCCCCCGCATCGCGGTGCATGAAGAACGTGTCGTGTTCCTGCCGCGCAGGGTGTTCCGGCGGGATGTTCAGCGCGTCGAAATTGTACCAGTCGCTTTCGACCTGCGGCCCCTCGGCCACCGAAAACCCCATGTCGGCGAAGATCGCCGTCAGTTCGGCCATCACCTGGCTGACCGGATGCACCGTCCCGCGCGGCCGCGGACGGCCCGGCAGGGTCACGTCCAGCCATTCGGTCTTCAGCCGTTCGTCCAGCGCCGCATCGCCCAGGGCCGCCTTCCGCGCCCGGAGCGCCGCGTCGATTTCATCCTTCAGGGCGTTCAGTCCCGCCCCCGCCGCCTTGCGCGCCTCGGGCTCCATCTTGCCAAGGCCCGCCATCAGCGCCGAGATTTCGCCCTTCTTGCCCAGACCGGCCAGACGCACCTCTTCCAGGGCCGCTTCGTCGACCGCCCCGGCGACGGCGGCAAGGTACTTGGCCTTGAGCGTTTCGATCCCGTCCATAGCGGTCTCCTTCGACTTGGCCCTCTGCTAGCGGCGAAGGCCCCGTGATGCAAGATCGGGGTCAGAAGATCGACCGCCGCCCGCGCACCTCCAGCATCCGCCGGGACCGGGTGGTGGCACCCTGCGTCGCGGTGATCGCGACCGGGGCTTCCTTCAGGCGCTTTTCGATCACGACCATCGAGTCATGGAAGCGGATCGCGCCGATCTCCCGCGCCATGGGATGCAGGGGAAATCCGGTATCGTCCTCGGTGTACCAGCTGTGCATCCGGTCGATCAGGTCCTTGGCGAATTCGACAAAGCTTTCGGGCGCGCGAAACCCGCCGCCGAAACCGGGCCAATAGCTGGTATGGGTGTCCTCGACCACGTAAAGCCCGCGATCCTTCAGCCGGGGCCAGAGATGGCGGAAACTGGTGATCTGCTGGTGCATCTTGTGGCCGCCGTCGTCGACGATCAGGTCGAACGGGCCATGCGCCTGGCCGATGCGGTCCAGGAAGACCGGGTCGGACTGGTCGCCGATCTCGACCTTCGTTCCCGGCAGGGTCAGGGCGCGGCAGGCCGGATCGATGTCCAGAAAGGTCAGCCGGGCCTGTTCGCCAAAGAAGCCCTGCCACATCGGCATCGAGCCACCCTTGTATATACCGATCTCCAGAAAGCTTATGTCCTTGCCTTGGTAGGGTGCCAGCAGC
>JBIJDO010000220.1:0-5343 GCA_044344105.1 Tabrizicola sp. | reverse complement strand
CGTCGTAGATGTCCAGTTAGTGCTCCATCTTGAACAGGGTTCGGCTGCCGGTGCGGGCCGGGTAGGTCTGGAAGTAGCGCAAGTTGGTCATGATTGGTAAGCGTTCCCGTGCGGACGGATCAGATGGCCTGGACCGAGTGGCCAGATGCCGTTCCGAAGGCTGGCCGACCCGGTCACGACTGTCTACCCGGATTGGCGGTTCTGTCCATTGACGGCGAAACATTCCTTTGGTCTTGTCGCAGGTCCCGGCGGTTCTGACTGGCCGGCTGGTGTGGGCTGTGGCGGGTAAAGCATTGATATTGCGTAAGTTCATCAAGGGGGATGCGGAGTCCGAAGCCGTCTATTCCGATTGCGAACGCTACCGATATCTCTTGACCCGGACCTGGAGCGACGGGCCGAAGGCGCTGTTCGTGATGCTGAATCCGTCGACCGCGACAGAAGTGCAGAACGATCCGACGGTCGAGCGCTGCGAACGGCGAGCGCGGTCGCTTGGCTATGGCAGCTTTCGGGTGACCAATATCTTTGCCTTCCGCGCGACCGACCCAAAGGTGATGCGGGCGCAGCCTGATCCCGTCGGGCCCGGCAATGATGCGGCAATTCTGGACAGTGTGGGCTGGGCCGACCGGGTGGTCTGCGCCTGGGGGAACCACGGCCTGCATCTGGACCGGGGAAAGACTGTTGAACGCCTGTTGCGTGCGACGGGCACGCCCTTGTTTCAGTTCGGCCTGACCGGTCAGGGTCAGCCGAAGCATCCCTTGTATGTGGGCTATGCCTGCAAGCCAGTCGCCTGGCCGCAAGTCTAGCCGCCCGTTGCGACTTTTGTTGTCGCTTCCGGGGACAGGCGAATGTCGCTTGCGGTCAGGCTTCCGCCGCTGACCTGCGCGATGGCCCGACCATCCAGATAGACGGTCTGAAGACCGCTCGTCGCGTCCTGCGCCACGGTGATTGTCGGGTTGCCCGGAACGGAACCGTCGAAAGTGACGATCAGTTGGTCCTGCGCGGGGTCGTAGTCAGCGATCTGCGCGGGTGCGCTGGCAGACAGCCCGTCCTGCAGGACAAAGGTATCCTGGCCCGCGCCGCCGGAAGCGACATCGCCCGCGCCGAGCATCAGCCTATCGTCACCGGCATCGGCGTTCAGATAGTCGGTTTCGAAATCGTCGATCTCGCCATCAAGTCCGGACAGCCAGTCATCGCCAGTCCCGCCATCGACAATGTCCTGGCCACTGCCCCCGCCAAGCGTGTCATTGCCAGCGTTGCCCGCCAGCCAGTCGTTGCCCGTCGCGCCTTCGGCGCGGTCGTCGCCATCGCCGCCGATCAGCGCGTCATTGTCCGCCCCGGCCAGCAGGGTGTCGTCTCCGGTGCCGCCAGCCAGGGAATCCGCGCCCGCCCCGCCGTCCAGAAGATCATCGCCGTCCTGCCCCTGAAGGCTGTCCCGACCCTCCGCTCCCAGGACCGTGTCGTTGCCGCTGCCAGCCCAGACGGCGTCGTTGCCGCTGCCCGAGTCGACGAAATCGTCGCCGCCCCGGCCATCGACAAGGTCGTCGCCCGACCCGCCGAAGATGCTGTCCGAAGCTCCGCCACCGGACAGGGCATCGGCACCCGCACCACCCGTCAGCGTCACCGCTGCATCCACCGGGTCGGCAAGATCGTCCGAGGTGGGCACGCCCTCTGCGTCGGGCAGGTCATCAAGGATGTTGCCGTCCTCCAGCGCGACATCGTCTTCGGGCGGCAGGTCGTCGTCATCCGCTTTGTCCCCGTCGCGGGCGAACAGCACCGCGTCGGCCGCGACACCTGCGACCAGAGCCCCAAGAAGACCAAGCAAAGCCAGCAACACCACACTCCCGATCGACGCGGGCACGGGCGAGCCCCAAGGGTGTCCCGATGCCAGGGGTTTCCGTTAACCATCTGGTAACGATGGAAAATCTATGCAGAGACTAGCATTTTCTGCCGGGTCGCGATACCCGTCCGACCGCGAAATCTGGCGGCAGGGTTAACGCAGCGTTGCGACCCCGGCGGAGAATCCGCTTCCCATGCCACATGTTTCCGCCTATACGCCCGCATCCGCCCGAACGGCGGAGCCTCCAAGGGCCCTGCTGGACGACATCCCGGCTTGCGCCATCACCCATAGCCAAGGAGACCCCGATGTCGATCACCGTCGAAGAAAAAGCCAGGCTGATCAAGGACTACGCGACCAAAGAGGGCGACACCGGCTCGCCCGAGGTTCAGGTCGCGATCCTGTCGTCGCGCATCGCCACCCTGACCGAGCATTTCAAGGGCCACAAGAACGACAACCATTCGCGTCGTGGCCTGCTGATGCTGGTCGCCCAGCGCCGCAAGCTTCTGGACTACCTCAAGAAGACCGACGAAGCGCGGTATTCCACGCTGATTACCCGTCTCGGCCTGCGCCGCTAGGCCCGGCCAAAGCCTGACCGGACGCCCGTGCCGAAAGGTGCGGGCGTTTTGCTTTGCACCATCGACGCGCCTATATAGCAGCAAACGGAGGGCATAATGGCCGACGAACGCTTCCCCGGCTGGCACGGCACCACCATCCTCGCGGTCCGGCGCGGCGGCGAGGTCGTGGTCGCGGGCGACGGCCAGGTTTCCCTTGGCCAGACCGTGATCAAGGGCACCGCCCGCAAGGTCCGTCGCCTCTCCCCCGGCGGGCATGACGTCATCGCGGGTTTCGCCGGATCGACCGCTGATGCCTTCACCCTCCTCGAACGGCTGGAGAAGAAGCTTGAGGCCGCCCCCGGCCAGCTGGCCCGCGCCTGCGTCGATCTGGCCAAGGACTGGCGCATGGACAAATACCTGCGCAACCTTGAAGCCATGCTGATCGTGACCGACGGGACCGCGCTTTACGTCCTTACCGGCGCCGGGGACGTGCTGGAACCCGAACACGACGTCGCCGCCATCGGGTCGGGCGGCAACTTCGCCCTGGCCGCCGCGCGCGGCCTGATGGCCACCGACCTTCCCGCCGAAGAGATCGCCCGCCGCGCCATGGCGATCGCCGCCGACATATGCGTATATACGAATGGCAACCTGACCGTCGAGCGGATCGGTCAGTCCTGACCCATCTCTTTCTTGACCTGCATATACGCGTACAGGACCGCATTCATCCGCGTCTGGTAGCCCGGACCCTGCGCCTTGAAGAAGCTCAGCACCTCGGGATCGACCCGCAGCGAAATCAGCGTCTTGCGCATCTGATCCGGCGCCACGGCCTTGGTCCAGTCGGCCGGAAGGTCGGACGCATCCCCCGGCGCTTCGACGCGCGCCGCCGCATCCAGGAACAGGGGGCGGGCCAGGGCGCGCTTCTGCGCCAGGCTCAGTCGTTTCGGGGCTTCCTCTGTCACCGCAGGCTCCGCTTGAATGATAAATACAGCGATTTCTGAATATATGGGCTTTTTCAGTGGTTTGGCCTGCAAAGCGCATATATACAACTATGTATACAGCACGCAAATCATATATACAACCGGTAGCTACGGAATACCTTTCCTTGGTTTGCCCCGCGAAACCGCTTATCTCTGCTTCGACACTTCTCCCGCAAGGACAGCCATGACCCCCGAAGACCTTCGTGCCGCCGTTGCCGCCGGCATCCTGACCGAAGCCCAGGCCGCCTCCCTGACCGCGCTGGCCAATGACCGGTCCGGTCGGCGTGCCGCCCTGCCGCAAGAGGATGAACCGTTCGAGTTTTTCCGCGGCTTCTCCGAGATCTTCATCTCCATCGGCCTCGTCATCCTTCTGGTCGGGGTCAGCGCACTCCTTGGCGTCTTCGGCGGCTTCGCGCTTCTGACGCTGGTGCCACTGGCGACCGCGGGGATCGCCTGGTGGTGGGCCGGGTACTTCACCCTCAAGCGCCGGATGACCCTGCCCTCCATGGTGCTGGCAACGGCCTTCGGCACCGGATTGGCGATCTTCGCCTTCACCCTCCTGGCACAGGCGGGCCTCGACGAACGGGCGGTCGCCATCCTCGGCTTCCTCTTGTCCGCGCTGGGCATGGTCGCCTGGTACCGCCGGTTCCGCCTGCCATTCTCGGCCTTCCTGACCGGGGCCTTCCTTCTGGGGGCGGTCTATTCGATCACCGCCTCGGCCGCCAACGTGGCCGGGATACTGACCGGCACCGCCGGATACCGGTCGCTGTTCGACCTTGGGGAAAGCCCGGCCTTCGCCACCGCGACGCTTCTCTTCGGCATCGCCGCTTTCGTGGCGGGCATGTGGTTCGACACCCGCGACCCGCATCGCCTGGGCCGCCATTCCGCGACCGCCTTCTGGTGCCACCTTCTGGCAGCGCCCGCCCTGGTGAACACCGTCGCCGTTACGCTTCTGAACGGCGGCGGCACCGGGTTTCTGGCCATCGCGCTGGTCCTGATCACCATCCTTGCCCTGGTGATCGACCGCCGGTCCTTCCTGACCGCCGCCATCGCCTATATCGCTATCGTTATCGCCTGGCTGATGGGTGACGGCGACGGCAGTGGCTGGATCTTCATCCTCCTGATCCTTGGCGCCTTCATCACCGCCATCGGCACCTGGTGGGTGCAGTTGCGCGCCCGCGTTATGCAGATGCTGCCGGACTTCCCCGGCAAATCCCGTCTGCCGCCCTATGGGTCCACCGAATGACGGATCTTACCCCGCGCGAGATCGTTTCCGAGCTTGACCGCTTCATCATCGGCCAGAAGGACGCCAAGCGCGCCGTGGCGGTGGCGCTGCGCAACCGCTGGCGCAGGAAACGCCTCGGCGACGATCTGCGCGACGAGGTCTATCCGAAGAACATCCTGATGATCGGCCCGACCGGCGTCGGCAAGACCGAGATCAGCCGCCGCCTCGCCAAGCTTGCGAAAGCTCCGTTCCTGAAGGTCGAGGCGACGAAGTTCACCGAAGTCGGCTATGTTGGCCGCGATGTCGATTCAATCGTGCGCGATCTAGTCGATGTCGCGATAAATGACACCCGCACCCAGATGCGCGAGGATGTGAAGGCAAAGGCCCAGGCGGCGGCGGAAAACCGGGTGATCGAGGCGCTCGCCGGCAAGGACGCCCGCGACCAGACGCGCGAGATGTTTCGCGGCAAGCTCAAGCGCGGCGAACTGGACGACACGATGATCGAGATCGATGTCGCCGAAACTGCCGCGCCAATGCCGATGGGCTTCGGGATGCCGGGAATGGAAACCCAGATGCAGGGCCTGCAGGACCTGTTCAAGGCTTTCGGTGGCCGCACCAGCCGAAAGCGGATGACCGTGGCGCAAAGCTATGACGTGCTGATCGGGCAGGAAGCCGACAAGCTTCTGGATGACGAAGCCGTCCGGGCCACAGCCCTTGAAGCGGTGCAGGAAAACGGCATCGTCTTCCTCG
>JBIJDO010000259.1:0-4762 GCA_044344105.1 Tabrizicola sp. | reverse complement strand
TGAAAGGCGCGCCGGTGATGGCCACCGACCTTCGCGCCAGCGTCTCGCTGATCCTGGCCGGGCTTGCCGCCGAAGGCGAGACCGTGGTCTCCCGCGTCTATCACCTTGATCGCGGCTATGAGCGGGTGGAAGAAAAGCTCCGGGCCTGCGGCGCGCATATCGAGCGCATCCAGGCATGACCGACGCCCGGTTCCAGGATGGTGGTGAGGGACCGCTGCACCTTGTCGCGCAGGATGCCGAGGATCTGAAAGTGATCTCGACCCTGGTGCAGGATGCCGTCCTGCCGGTGACCGAGCTGCGCCACGACCCCAGGCGCCGCCGCTTTGCCCTGATGCTGAACCGCTTCCGCTGGGAGGACCGCTCGCAGGCCGAGGCCGTGGGCCGCCCTTACGAAAGGGTCCGTTCGGTCCTGGTGGTGGAGGACGTTCTGAAGGTGCAAAGCTTCGGCTTCGACCGGTCCGACAAGGACCTTGTCCTGTCGCTCCTGTCGGTGGACTTCGCGGACGGTGAGGACGGCACCGGACGTCTGACCCTGACCCTTGCCGGGGACGGGGCCGTCGCGCTGGAGGTCGAGGCGCTGGAGGTCCGGCTTGACGACGTGACCCGCCCCTACCGCGCGCCCTCGGGCAAGGTGCCGACGCACGAATGATACTTGGCACCGGAGTTTTCGAAAACTCCGGACCGGAGCCTTCAAAGGCTCCGTCGCGATTTCTTCGAAGAAATCGCCCCCGCCCGTCTGCACGACTTTTCGCCGCTTGAGCCGACCGCCCCCCCGCGCTATCTGCATCCGACCTTCCGGAGGCCTGTGATGCCCGTTTTCCTGACCACCACCGATCCGGGTTTCGAGGCCGCCTTCCAAGGCCTGCTCGGCCAGAAGCGCGACGCCGATGAAGACGTCGATCAGGCGGTCGCGACGATCATCGCCGATGTCCGCGCACGGGGCGACCGGGCGGTGATCGACCTGACACAGCGCTTCGACCGCTTGACGCTGACGCCCGAAACCCTCGCCTTCAACCCCGCCGAGATCGCCGCCGCGATCGCCAAGGTCAACTCCGAAGACCGTGCCGCCCTCGAACTCGCCGCAAACCGCATCCGTGCCTACCACGAACGGCAGCGCCCGCAGGATGAAAGCTGGATCGACAGCGCAGGTGCCACCCTCGGCTGGCGCTGGAGCCCCGTCTTCGCTGCAGGCCTCTACGTCCCCGGCGGCCTCGCCTCCTACCCGTCCTCCGTCCTGATGAACGCCATCCCGGCAAAGGTCGCGGGCGTCGAACGCCTTGTCATCGCTTGCCCGACACCCGATGGAAAGGTGAACCCGCTTGTCCTCCTCGCCGCCCACATAGCCGGAGTGGACACCATCTACCGCATCGGCGGCGCGCAGGCGATTGCGGCGCTGGCCTACGGGACCGAAACCATCCAGCCCGTGGACAAGATCACCGGCCCCGGCAACGCCTATGTCGCCGCTGCCAAGCGCCGCGTCTTCGGCCAGGTCGGCATCGACATGATCGCAGGCCCGTCCGAGATCCTCGTCATCGCCGATCAGGACAACGACCCCGACTGGATCGCCCTCGACCTACTTTCGCAGGCCGAACACGACGCCTCTGCCCAATCGATCCTGATCACCGACAGCGCCGCCTTCGGTCAGGCCGTCGCCGCAGCCGTGACAAAACGCCTCGAAACCCTCGACCGCCGCACCATCGCCGGGGCCTCCTGGGCCGCGCACGGCGCGATCATCACCACCCGCGACCTCATTGAGGCCGCCGCCCTCTCCAACCGCATCGCCCCGGAGCATCTGGAGCTTTGCGTGGCCGACCCCGACGGCCTGTCGCAAGCCATCACCCACGCCGGCGCGATCTTCCTCGGGGCCTACACCCCCGAAGCCATCGGCGACTACATCGGCGGCCCGAACCATGTCCTGCCCACCGCCCGCTCCGCCCGCTTTTCCTCCGGCCTCTCCGTCCTCGATTTCCTGAAACGCACCACGCTGGCCAAAATGACCCCCGCGGCCCTCAAATCCATCGGCCCCGCCGCCGAACGCCTCGCCATCTCGGAAAGCCTGCAGGCCCACGGCCTTTCGATCCGCGCCCGGCTTGACCGGCTGAGCCGCTAGGACCCTTGCGCCACAGCCGTGCCTTTGGCATCACGGGCGAAGCCCGAGGGACCCAGCCGATGAACCGCCTCTGCCACATCGAGATCGACGAGCGCGGCCTTGTGCGCCCCACGCCCGAGATCGAACAGGAACGCCGGGTCGCAATCTTCGACCTGCTGGAAGACAACTCCTTCACCCCCGCCCGCCGTCCCGACCGCGAGCTGCCTGCCGGTCCCTACCGCCTCCATCTCGGCATCCGCGAGGGGCGGCTTGTCTTCGACATCGCGACCGAACCCGGCGAAAAGGCGGCCGAGTTCCACCTCTCCCTCGGCCCCTTCCGCCAGGTGGTGAAGGACTACTTCCAGATCTGCGAAAGCTACTTCGACGCGGTCAAGCGCCTGCCGCCCTCCCAGATCGAGGCGATCGACATGGCCCGCCGCGGCATCCACAACGAGGGCGCTGCCATCCTGCAGGACCGCCTCACCGGCAAGGCCGAGGTCGACACCGACACCGCGCGGCGCCTCTTCACCCTCATCTGCGTCCTGCACTGGGGCTGACGTTGGGCGATTTCCCCCAATCCGTCCTCTTCTGCTGCGACCACAATGCCGTGCGCTCCCCGATGGCCGAGGGCCTGATGAAACAGCTCTACGGCCAGCGCGCCTATGTCCAATCGGCGGGCGTCAAGAACGACATGGAGATCGACGGCTTTTCCGTCGCGGTCTGCAAGGAACTCGGCATCGAACTTTCCCGTCACCGGTCGCGATCATTCGACGAAATGCAGGATTGGGGCGACGACCTTTCCCAATTCGACCTGATCGTCGCTTTATCTCCCGCCTCCCAGCGCATGGCGCTCGAATTGACCCGGTTCCACCACTTGGAGATCGAATACTGGCCCATCCTCGACCCCACCGGATTGGGCGAGACCCGCGAGGCCAAATTGGCCGCCTACCGCCAGGCCCGCGACCAGATCCGGGAGCGGATGCAGGCAAGGTTCGGAGAGGCGACTGCGTAGGGTGTGCTACAGCGCACCGCACGTAGCGACATCTGCACGCCGCGCTGCAAGCTCGCAAGCGCGCGACGAGCATTACACAATCTTGTCATGAATTTGTATCTTGACATACCCCCCCCCGGGTTGCGCTGAACTGCAACACGAGGCTGGGCTTTCATTTGGTGATTTGATGCGTCTTCTGGTCTTTGTCTCGCTCCTGGCCACCACAGGTGCTGCTTCAGCCGAATCCACAACCATTGTCGCTCCCGTTGATCTTGCATCTTTTGCCCCCTTGGAAATGTTCAAGGAATGCGATGTGTGCCCCGAGATGATCGTGATGCCGCTTGGCGAATTCATGATGGGAGCGAAGCCGGAAGAGTCCCGCAATCCCTTCGATTTCTACGGTGAGAACGCGGGCAACCGGATGCGTGGACCGGACGAGTTGAACATCATCCCGCATGAGCAGCCACGTCACCCTGTGGAAATGGACATCCCCTACGCCATCGCCCGCAACGAAGCCACTTATGCCGAGTGGATGGCTTGCGTCGCAGATCAGGGATGCAGCTATATCCCCGATAATCGGGTGCTTACTCCAACTGGCTATGTGACGCTGGGGCCGGATCATCCGGTGATCAATGTGTCCTACCTCGACATTCTGGAATATGTTGACTGGCTCAACCAGAAGATCGGCGCAGAAGTGTATCGCCTGCCGACCGAGGCGGAATGGGAATATGCCGCCCGCGCGGGAACAGAGACGCCCTTCGCGCAGGGCAAAGACCTCACTTCGGATCAGGCCAATTTCTCGCGTGGGGCGACCGAAAACCTGCTTAGAGTACCACGGCCAGATCTAGTCAGCAGACGCATACCGGTTCCGGTCGGCGATCTCGACGCGGCCAATGGCTGGGGCCTGCGGCACATGTCGGGCAATGTCGCGGAACTGACGCTGTCCTGCTGGTCGCCGGAACATCTGACCATCGCGAGAGACAGCATCTATCTGGCCAATTCGCAGGCGCAGGCGTCATGCCTGCGCGTCTCGAAAGGCGGGGATTTCGGCACCGCGATGGATGGCCTGCGCCCTGCCGCGCGGAACAGACCGACCGAGGATAGACGGCGCAACTATCTTGGATTTCGCATCGCGCGGGACCTTTCCAACAAGGAGGACTTCTGATGACAACAGTTGATTACTCCAGACGGATCAGCAGCGGCGGCGCCTTTGGCTATTTTGACGGTTATCCGACCGGAGACCTTCCCGGCACAAGTTTCACGGCCTCCTTTGCAAGTGGCCTGCACAACACCTGGATCGTCTCCAAAAGCCTTGGGGCCGGAAGCACCGTGTCGGTGATATTTGGTCAGCAATCTGCCAATCCAGCCATCGCCCCCACTCCAAACCTCTTCGACGTAAGCCTCTCATTCGGTGTGACTATTGCAGTCTATGGCGTAGATGTGGGCCGGATATCCCTGACCAGTGATGCACTTACGATAAAAATCCTTGGCCAAGATAAGGACTACTCCGCAGATAACCTGGACGTTCTGCTCACCGACCTGCTCGATGCCGGTGTTCCACAGGAAACGGCAGAGAATTTCGTTGCAACCGTCGATGCAGCTATGGGAACCATTGCCGCCATTGAGATCGAAGCGCTTCGAATTTACAATACAATCAACACCATAGACCTTTCGACCATGGA
>JBIJDO010000258.1:0-4771 GCA_044344105.1 Tabrizicola sp. | reverse complement strand
CGCAAGGTCGGGCTGGGTCGACCCGGCCACGACGCCGATCGACTGCGCCCAGCGGAGCGCCCCCTGCTTCGGGATCGTCCAGTCGAGGTTCGGGTTTTCCCCCGCCAGGACCGCCGTCAGCCATTCCCCGCCGCCGACGATGATGTCAACCTCGCCCGTCGCCAGCGCCGTCTGGGCCGACACCACGTCGGACACCTGCTTTGACGCCTTGCGAAGGGCCATCAGCGGGTCGCGCAGGGCAGGAAGATTTTCCGCGGTGATGTCGACGGTGTTCACGCCCTGACCAAGGGCTACCAGCCCGAGGACCGGCAGGTAGTAGTCGTAGATGCCGATCCGCCCGTCATACTTGCCGGAGGTCAGGGCAGCCATGTCCTCCATGTCCGCGGGGTCGACCTTGGACTTGTCGTAGGAGATGGTGTTGTAGCCGAACTTTTCGGTCACGGCGTAGGTCTTGCCGTCCACGGTGTTGTTCTCGGCCATCACGAGTTCCGGGAAGAAGTCCGCCGTCGCCAGCTTGTCGGCGGGAAGCTCGGCCAGACGCCCCGCCTCAACGGCGCGCTTCACATCGACCGCGTCGATCACCAGGACGTCCCAGTCGCCGGGCTGCGACTGGTCAAGGATCGCCAGACCCGCCGCCGTGCCTTCGTATTCCTTCAGGTTCACGGTGACGCCGAACTTTTCCTCGAACGGCTCGATCAGCGCGGGGTCGGCATGATCGCACCAGACCAGCGCGTTCAGTTCCTGCGCAAGGCCTGGGGTCGCCATCAACAGAAGGGCAAGTGAGGTAGCGGGCAGGCGGCTCTGGGCCATGTCGATCTCCATGTCGGGGTGGGGCCTCTGACGGGCGCTTCGAGAAAAAGATTGAGTTCATTCATTTTTGAAGTCAACGTCAAATTTCAGGCGGATCGAGACCCGGATGACCGGACTGCGCGAAAGACAGAAGGCGGACCGTACCCGGCGCATCCTGACGGCGGCCTCCACGCTGTTCCGGGCGCAGGGCTACGACGCCGTGCGGATCGAGGATATCGCGGCGGCGGCCGAAGTGTCTGCCGGGACCTGCTACAACTACTTCTCCACCAAGGGCGACCTCCTGCTGGCCATCGTGTCGATGGAGGTTGAAGAGGTCGCCGAGGCTGGCCACGCGCTGGTCGAAGCGCCGCCGGAAGACATCGCATCTGCCTTGGGGGGGCTGATCCGTCTCTACTACGACCACTCGCTGCACTACCTGTCGAAAGAGATGTGGCGCAAGGCGATGGCCTTTTCGATCGAGGCCCCCGCGACGCCGTTCTCGCAGCGCTACACCGAGCTTGACGCCCTGCTGATTGCCCAGGTCTGCGACCTTGTCGCCGCCCTTCAGCACAGGGGCCGGGCGCGGGCGGACCTTGACCCGATGGTGTTCGGTCGGGTGGTCTTCAACACGCTGAACCAGATGTTCATCGAATTCGTCAAGGCGGATGCGATGGCGCTTGCCGACCTGCATCGTCTGTCCGACGCGCAGACCGACGTCCTGGCCGCGTTGATGCAGCCCTCAACGCGCGTCACCCGTCGGACGGTGGCAGCCGCATCAGGACCCGGTCAAGAATCGCGCCGATCGCGGCGCCTTCCCTGATCTGCGGTTCGCTGGGGGTCAGACCGGCGGCCTCTTCCTTGCGCCTGACATCCGCAGCGGCAACAGCGAAAGCAGCGCGCGGATCGGCATCGGCGAGCAGGGCGAGGTCGAAGAAGGATCGGCCGAACTCTGTCCATTCCGCCCCGTCGCGACAACCGAACGAGGTGCGGTCGGCGCGGGCAGCCGTGATGATCAGACGGTCCGGGGCCGCAAGATCGTCGATGAAGGAACCGGAGAAGCAGGCCGAGACGACGATGACCGCCGGTCCGATCCTCGCGTCCGCCAGCATCGCCGCGAAATCGGCGGCAGTCAGGTCCTTCGTCCCGGCCTGCGGGAAATCAAGCGAAAGGCGGTCCGCGCGCCCGTGCGAGGTCAGGAACAGGAAGGCGACATCCTCGGGACCCTGGCGCGACCCGATCACGGCCAAGGCACGCTTGAGATTGGCACGGCTGGCAAGCGGATAGCGCTGCGGATCGTCCTCGCTGTTGGCCAGCCGCAGCGTGCGCGGCCCCGAGCCATACCGGGCGTCAAGAATGGCGGCGACCGCGCCCACTTCGGTCAGGAACACCGACTGGTCTGCGGTGCCGCCAAGGGTCAGGGCAAAGACCTCCGGCTCACCCGGCACCTGCGGCGCAAGCGCGGCAGCCTGTCCCGCCATCAACTGGTCCTGCGCCGCATACAGCGCCTCGACGTCAACAGCGGTTCCCGCTTGTTCCAGACTCTCGGACGGAAAGACGTACAGTTCCTCCACGCTGAACCAGCGCAGCGCCACTTCTTTCGTCGCCAGGAACATCACCGCCATCACCAGCCCCGCCCGCGCCCACTGGCGGGCTGGCGCGCGCAGCAGCCAGACAAGAAGCGCGATCTGCAGCAGATGCGACGCACCCCGGATCAGGCCGACACGCGCGTCGGTGGCATAAAGCTCCGGCGCTTCACGATACAGCGTCCAGAGCACCAGGTTCAGGACCGCGACAAACAGAAACAACAGCGTCACGCTGCGCGCCAAAAGGTCCATCCGCTGCACCAGCGCCAAGGCGATCACCAGACCTGTCACCACCACAGCGCTTTGCGCGACCGCCACCTGCACGCCCCACAGCGAAATCTCCCCCCCGGGCCCGAAATATCCGATCTGCGCCGCGATCTCGGCCAGCCAGGACAGCGCAATCGCCGCCAGCGCCACCAGCGCAGGACGACCAGACGGAATGGAGGGAACAGTGGTGTCGGATGCCATTTGCGTGCTCTGGTTCTACTTGCCCGTTCAAACGCACAAAACTGGCAAGAGTTCGGCAGCGAAAGCGGAAACTGCACCTGTCACCAAGCGGTCAGTCGTCCGGCAGGAGATGCAGTCCTACAGGTCCCTGGCCATCAGGATCCAGTCGCCCTCGTCGTCAGAGCCAGGAAAAGGCACAAAGGGCCGCCGTTCCCACTCGGCAAACCCGCATTTGCGATAAAGCGACAGCGCCCCAATGTTGGGACTTTCCACTTCCAGCGCGATCTGGCGGTGACCTGCGTCGCGGGCTGCCTCGCAGGCGCGTGCGATCAGCGCCGGGCCGTGGCCCTTGCCGCGATGCTCCGGGAAAAGGGCCACCGCCTGCAAAAGCCAGCAGCCCTTGGCGATGACTTCCAGCTCGAACATCGCGCGAAGCGGGGGCAGCAACTCGTTCAGGTCAAGCCGGTCATAGGGGTCGGGCACCGAAAAGCCGAAGAACCCGCCGACGGTCCGGCCCTCCGCTTCGGCCACATGCCACTTGCTGTGATGGCTGGTGGACTCCGGAAGGTTAAGAATGCGGTCCCGGCCAACCTCCAGCGAGGACTGTCCCGGCGCGGCGATCGTGCTCCAGTACCAGGACGCCATTCGTCGCGAGGCCGCATCGAGGAGGATCGCAAGGTCAGAAGCGTCCCCGGGACGGCCCGCCCGGAAGACCACGTCTGTGTTCAGTGACATTGAAGCTACCCCCACCTGCCCGAACACTAGAACAGGATCGGCTTCCTGTCGAACGCCTCGTGCCGCTTTCAGGCCGTCATGTCGTTTTCTGATGCCAAAGGTCGGGTGGACTTGCCCGCTTTGGCCGCTGTCTGGCAGATAGGGGCAAACCCTGTCCCGGAGATGCCCGCATGAAAACCCACGTCAAGGCCCTCGTCGTCGGCGGCGGCGCAGTCGGTACCGGGATCGCCTATCATCTGGCCAAGGCGGGCTGGGACACGATGCTGGTGGAACGGGACGAGCTGACGGCGGGCTCTACCTGGCACGCGGCGGGCCTTCTGCCGCTTTTCAACATGTCCTACGCGACGACCCACATCCACAAGTACAGCGTCGATTTCTACAAGGGGCTGGAGGCGGAAACCGGCCTCAAC
This sequence comes from Tabrizicola sp., assembly GCA_044344105.1. Classification (GTDB taxonomy): domain Bacteria; phylum Pseudomonadota; class Alphaproteobacteria; order Rhodobacterales; family Rhodobacteraceae; genus Tabrizicola. Next base: position 807 of record JBIJDO010000258.1, on the reverse strand, counting down.
CCCGGCTTCTACGTCGTCGGCAACCTGCGGATGGCGCAACACCAGCAGCGCTTGGACGAGTACATGCTCTACTCCTCCGTCGCCGAGACCGCCGGGGTCTACCACGAATTCCTTAGCCCCAAGGACATCAAGGACCGCTGGCCCCTCGTCCGCACAGAAGACCTGATCGGCGCTCTGTACCATCCGCAGGACGGCTACATCAACCCGGCCGACGTGACGCAAGCCATGGCCAAGGGGGCGCGGCAGCTGGGGGCCACCATCGAACGCAAGGTCCAGGTCGACGGCTACCGCTGGACCGGGTCGGAATGGATCGTCTCTTGCACCCGGCTTGAGGAAAAAGGCGGCAACCTCGTCGCCTCCGATGACCGCTTCGACATCACCGCCGAACATGTCGTCACCGCCACCGGCAACCACGCCCAGCGCACCGCGAAACTCCTCGGCATCAAGACCCCCGCCGTTGTCGTCGAACACCAGTATATCGTGACCGAGCCCGACCCCGCCCTCGTCGAATGGCGGAAGTCCAATCCCCAGCACCCGGTCCTGCGCGACGCCGACGCCAAGTGGTACGTGCGCGAGGAACGCGGCGGCTGGATCCTTGGTCCTTATGAAAAGGGCGCCCCTGCCCGCTTCCAGTATGGCGTCCCCGACAGCTTCCGCGCCGACCTCTTCCCGTTGGACCTCGAACGGATCGAACAGGAATACATGTCCTTCATTCACCGGATTCCCTCGTCGGAAACCGTGGGCCTGAAGGACGATTACAACGGCCCGATCTGCTACACGCCGGACGGCAACCCGCTGGTCGGCCCC